>NZ_JBXUOV010000235.1:0-7563 GCF_057196585.1 Micromonospora sp. ATLC20 | reverse complement strand
GTCGCGGGCCTGTGCGGGGTACGGGCCGGGCGGCACCAGCCGCAGCGCCGGCGCGGCCGGTTCCTCGGCCGGCAGCGCCCACCGCGAGCCCTCCGACCGGCGCTGCCCGGGCGGGGTGTCGCCGGGGCGCCGGCCGAGGCGGGACAGTATCAGCATCACGGCCCAGCCGACCAGCAGGAATCCGTGGCTGACCAGCCGGGTCATCGCCACCTGCCCGGTGATCAGGTCGTTGACGGACAGCAGTACGAGCGTGGCGACGAACGCGCTGAGCATCGGCAGCAGGCCGGACGGGGCGGACCGGCGCGCGGCCACGTAGAGGAACCCGGCGCCGACGGCGACGTTCCACGCCGCCGACTCGTGCCACAGGTGCTGGCCGGAGGCGTGTGCGTGCTCGACGACGGCCTCCCGGCCGATCTGGGCCAGGCCGAGGACGAGCTGCACCGCGCCGAGCAGGCCGAGCGCCCCGCGCAGGCCGAGCGTGATCCGGTGGCGGCGGCTGGGCCGGGGCGGGGGAGCGGCGGCCAGGACCGCGTCGACCAGGTCGGGCACCTGCGGGGCGAGCTGCGTACGGGCCCGCCGGGTCACCGACGCCGCGGAGTCGAACCAGCCGCGGCAGCCGGCGCATCCGTTCAGGTGCGCCTCGGCCGCCTCGATCTCCGAGCCGGACGCCTCACCGTCCAGCTGTGCCGACAGGATCTCCCGCCACTGCTCACACGCCATGTAGGGATAGTCGTCGCCAGAGCCGCGCTGGTTCCCGGCGGGGTGCGGGTCACGCCTCGGTCAGGCGGGATTTCTGCACCTTGCCCATCGCGTTGCGGGGCAGCGCGCCGACCAGCCGTACCTGCCGGGGGCGCTTGTGCGCGGACAGGTGCCGCGCCACGAAGTCGATCAGTTCGGTCTCGGCCACGCCGTCGCCGACCACGTACGCGGTCACCTGCTGGCCCAGGTCGGGGTGGGGCGTGCCGACCACCGCCGCCTCCCGGACGCCCGGGTGGGCCAGCAGGGCGTCCTCCACCTCGCCGGCCCCGATCCGGTAGCCGCCGCTCTTGATCAGGTCGGTGGCGGCCCGGCCGACGATCCGGTGGGCGCCGTCCGGGTCGACCGTCGCGATGTCGCCGGTGCGGAACCAGCCGTCGGCGGTGCGGGTGGCCGCGTCTGCGTCCGGCCGGTTCAGGTAGCCGTCGAACAGCGTGCCGCCGCGTACCTGCAGCTCACCCATTGCGGCGCCGTCGGCGGGCAGCGGGCCGCCCTGCTCGTCCACCACCCGCGTGTGCACGCCGGGCAGCGGCACGCCTACCGTGCCGGGCCGCCGGGGACCGTCCGCGCGGGCGCTCACCGTGACGAGCGTCTCGGTCATGCCGTACCGCTCCAGCGGCCGGTGCCCGGTCAGCCCGGCCAGCGCCGCGAAGACCGGCTCGGGCAGCGCCGCGCTGCCGGACACGAGCAGCCGGGCGCCGCGCAGCGCACGCGCCGCCGCCGGTTGCGCCGCGATCCGCGACCAGATCGTGGGTACGCCGAAGTACAGCGAGCCGCCGGCTGCCGCGTACCGCTCGGGGTGGGGCCGGCCGACGTGGTGCAGCCGGCTGCCGACGCGCAGCGGGCCGAGCACGCCGAGCACCAGCCCGTGGACGTGGAACAGCGGCAGGCCGTGCGCCAGCACGTCGTCCGGGGTCCAGGCCCACGCCTCGGCGAGCCCGTCCAGGCAGGCGGCGACGGCGCGGCGGGACAGCACCGCGCCCTTCGGCGCGCCGGTGGTGCCGGAGGTGTAGAGGATCAGCGCGGTGGCCGCCGGGTCCGGTTCGGGATGTGTGGTGTCCGCGCGCCGGGCCAGGTCCAGCGGTACGACAGGCGGCGAGCCGGCGTGCGGTGTGCCGGGCGGCGCGAGCAGCAGCTCCGCGCCGGAGTCGCGCAGGATGTGGTCGCGTTCCATCGGGCCGGCGTCGGGCGGCACCGGCACCACCGCCGCGCCGGCGAGCAGCCCGCCGACCACGCCGACCACCGTCTCCAGACTGGCCGTGGCGGGCACCGCCACCCGGGTCGCGCCGCGCAGGTCGTCGGCGACGGCGGCGGCCGCCCGGCGCAGTTCCACCCAGGACAGCGACCGGTCGCCCACCCGGACCGCGCCGGGGCGTTCGTCGGTGGACCCGGCGAGCCGGCTCAGCAGCGACACGCGCACCCCTTTCCGGTATGTCCGCCCGATGTACCGCGACCGTAGCCGGGCCGGCCACCCCTGCCGGGTGTGCCGTCGGGTATGTGTCATCGTGGTCGGCGGCGAGGGAGGGTGGCATGTCGGGTCCGTTGCACGGGGTGCTGGTCGCCGACTTCTCCCGGATTCTCGCCGGCCCGTACGCGACGATGCTCCTGGCCGACCTCGGCGCGGACGTGGTCAAGGTGGAGGCGCCCGGCGGCGACGACACCCGCGGCTGGCGGCCCCCGGTTCGCGACGACGTCTCCACCTACTACCTGGCGGTCAACCGCAACAAGCGCTCACTGGTGCTCGACCTGACCGATCCCGGCGACCTGACGCTGGCGCACCGGCTGGCCGACCGGGCGGACGTGCTGATCCAGAACTTCCGTCCGGGCGCGCTGCGCCGCTTCGGCCTCGACCACGACACGGTCACCGCCCGCAACGCCCGCCTGGTGTACGCCTCGATCAGCGGCTTCGGCGACGCCGGGGGCGCCGACCTGCCCGGGTACGACCTCATGGTGCAGGCCGCGGCCGGGCTGATGAGCCTCACCGGGGACGCGGACGGCCCGCCCTACAAGGCCGGGGTGGCGGTGTTCGACGTGATCGCCGGGCTGCACGCGGCGGTCGGGATCCTGGCCGCGCTGCGGCACCGCGACGAGACCGGGCGCGGGCAGCACGTCACAGTGGACCTGCTCTCCTCGGCGCTGTCCGGGCTGGTCAACCACACCAGCGCGTACGTCGCGGGTGCGGCGGCCCCGCACCGGATGGGCAACGCGCACCCGAGCATCGTGCCGTACGAGCCGCTGCCCACCGCCGACGGCGAACTGGTGGTGATCGCCGGGAACGACGCCCAGTTCCGTACCCTCTGCCGGGTGCTCGCCGTGCCGGAGCTGGCCGACGACGCGCGGTTCCGCCGCAACGCCGACCGGGTCGCGCACCGCGACGAGCTGCGGCCGCTGCTGGTGGCGGCGCTGTCCCGGCGCGGCAGCGCGGAGTGGTTCGCCGAGCTGCGCGCCGCCGGCGTGCCGTGCAGCCCGATCAACTCGGTGGCCGAGGGGGTGGCGCTGGCACACGGGCTGGGCCTGGACCCGGTGGTGACGACCGGTGGGGTGCCGGGCATCCGGAACCCGATCGGCCTGTCCGGGGCGCCGCCCCGCTACGACCTGCCGCCGCCGGAGCTGGACGAGCACGGCGCCGAACTGCGCGCCTGGCTCGCCGCGGAGTGACCGGCCCGGCCGCCGTCAGAGCGTCTCGACCAGCCGGAAGCGTTCCAGCACGGCCGCTGTGTCGTCGTCCACGGTGAACGCCGGGTCGCCGAGCCAGCCGCGGTAGTCGTCGCCGTGCCAGAACCGCTCGTGGCCGGCCCGCCACGCGGCGACCGTGTCGAACCCCTCGCCCTCGTCCCGGGCGTGGTCGAGATCGACGTCACCGAGGCGGGTGACGCGGACCTCGACCAGCTCGATCACCGCCACCGGCCGCCCGTCGGAGTCGATGACCGCCGAGCGGGTGCCGACGACCGGCAGTGGCTCGCCCTCGATCTCGTAGTCCTGGAGCAGCCCGGTGGTGGTGGTCTTGCTCCCGTCGAGTACCGCGGCGACGAGCTGGTCGCGCAGCGGGCCGGGGAAGGCGAACTCGAAGGTGGGCAGGTCGGCGTCCATGCGCGGCAGCGTCCGGCCGAGCCAGTCCAGGAGCACCCGCTCGTACTGCGGGCTGACGCTGTCCAGGTCCTCACCCTCGCCGAGCGTGGGCGCGTGGTCGCAGCCGGCCAGCCGGGCCACCGTCAGCTCGGCGTCGCGGGCCGCCCGCCGCCACACCGCGAGGCTGTCCTCGATCGGGATCCACGCGTCCGTCTCGCCGTAGCAGAGCAGCACCGGGCAGGTCAGCCGCGCCAGCACCGGCGCCGGGTCGTAGTCCATGTCGGTCCAGGTGCCGGGCGTGGCGGGCAGCTGCTCGGGCAGGAACGCCAGCGGGAACCACGGCCGCCGCGCCGCCGCGTCGATCGCCGCCTGCGCCACCGGGCGCGGTACCTCGCCGCGCTGGTACCCCTCGGCGACGCGGCGCAGCTCGGCCAGCCCGGCGAGGTCGGCCGGCCCGTAGCCGTTGCGGCGGAGCTGCTCGGCGGTGCCGTGGCGCATCTGGACCGCGGGGCTCACCGCGCTGCACCCGACGAGGACGAGGAAGTCGACCGGGTGCCGGTTGGCGGTCAGCGCCGCCGCCCACGCGCCCTGGCTGAAACCCCAGAGCCCGACCGGGGCCGTCCCGACGTGCCGGCGCAGCTCGGTGAGCGCGGCGGACGCGTCGTCGGCCTGGTCGGCCAGCGGCACGTCGCGCCCGTCGATCCGGGGGCGGCGGTCGTAGCGCAGCACCGCGATCCCGGCCGGCGGCAGCAGCCGGGCCAGGTGTTCGTAGAGGAAGTAGGACCGCTGCCCGGCGTGCGAGCCGTGCAGCACCACCAGGCCGCCGCGTACCGGCCCGGCCGGCAGGTCGAGGACCGCCGGCAGGCCCGCCGCGCCGACCGTCGTCTCCATACCGGGCAGTGAACCACGAACCGTCCCGCCCGGTGGTCCCGGTCGCCGTCCGGGACACCCGCGTGCGTACGCTGACCAGGTACGTCGCCGCGACCGTGGAGAACCGCCATGACCAGCCCCGCATCCCGTACCGTCCGGGTCGCCCGCGCCGAGGACGTGACCGCCCTCGTCGACCTGATCGAGTCGGCGTACCGGGGCGAGCGCAGCCGGCAGGGCTGGACCCACGAGGCGGACCTGCTGGCCGGGCAGCGCACCGACCCGGAGATGGTGGACGCCGCCGTCACCGGCCCGGGCGGCGTGGTGCTGGTCGCCGAGCAGGACGGCGACCTGGTGGCCTGCTGCCAGCTGGAACGCCGCGACGACCACGTCTACTTCGGCATGTTCGCTGTCGCCCCCGGCCGGCAGGGCGGCGGCCTGGGCCGGGAGCTGCTGGCCGAGGCCGAGCGCTACGCCGCCGAGCAGTGGCACGCCGGTGAGATGCGGATGACGGTGATCGTCCAGCGCGACGACCTGATCGGCTGGTACGAGCGGCGCGGCTACGTCCGCACCGGCGAGCTGAGCCCGTTCCCGTACGGCGACGAGCGGTTCGGTGTGCCGCTGCGGCCGGACCTGGCGTTCGAGATGCTGCGCAAGAAGCTCGGCTGACTCAGCCGGGCCGGTCGACGAGCGCGACGAGCTTCTTCGGGGCCAGCACGCAGTAGCTCTCGGTGAGCAGCTCGGTGACCTCGGTCCAGTCCGTGTCCGCGTCCAGCCGCAGGCCCACCACGTCGGCGGCCCAGTCCGGCTTGAAGAAGTGCGGCCCGGCCGCGAGCAGCCCGGCGATCTCGTCGCCGGGGGAGCGGAACGTCATCACGCAGACCGGCTCGTCGGTCGCCGCGGCCCGCGCGTACGCCGCCTGGTGGCCGGGGTCGACGGTGAGCACGTGGGCGAACGTGCGGCCGCGGATCCGCCACCGCACGCCCACCCAGGCCGCTTCCTCGTAGGTCTCCGGCAGGCCGAGGCAGACCGGCCGCAGTCGGTCGAGGTGCTCGGGTGGGACGTCTCCGGGGCCGGTCATGCGCGCAGGCTAGCCGCAGCCCCCGACATTCCGGCCGCACCGGCGTGGCGACCCCGCCACAGCGCGTCCGACCAGGAAATGTCGTAGCCGGGGAGTACGACAGCGATGAGTTTCGGTGAGCCGCACGGTCAGTGCCGGGAGAACCCCCTTCAGGACGGAAGGACGAGACATGAGCGGCATACGAGTACTTGTCGGCACGCGCAAGGGCGCGTTCATCCTGACCTCGGACGGCAAGCGTGACGACTGGACCGTCGACGGACCGCACTTCGGCGGCTGGGAGATCTACCACCTGACAGGTTCACCCGTCGAACCGGACCGGCTGTACGCGTCCCAGTCCGGCGGCTGGTTCGGGCAGCTGATCCAGCGCTCGGACGACGGCGGCCGGACGTGGACGACGGCCGGCAACGACTTCGCCTACAGCGGCGAGGTGGGGCAGCACCTCTGGTACGACGGCACCCCACGGCCGTGGGAGTTCAAGCGGATCTGGCACCTGGAGCCGTCCCGCCACGACCCCGACACCGTGTACGCGGGCGGCGAGGACGCCGCCCTCTACCTGAGCACCGACGGCGGCCAGAAGTGGTCCGAGCTGACCGCCCTGCGGCAGCACCCGACCGGCCCGTCGTGGCAGCCCGGTGCGGGCGGGATGTGCCTGCACACGATCCTGCTCGACCCGGCCGACCGGGACCGGATCTACGTGGCGATCTCGGCGGCGGGCGCGTTCCGCAGCGACGACGGCGGCGCGAGCTGGCTGCCGATCAACAAGGGGCTGCGCTCGGGCGAGATCCCGGACACCGACTCCGAGGTCGGGCACTGCGTGCACCGTCTCGCGCAGCACCCGTCCCGGCCGGACACGCTGTTCATGCAGAAGCACTGGGACGTCATGCGCACCGACGACGCGGGCGCGAACTGGCGGGAGGTCAGCGGCGACCTGCCGACCGACTTCGGCTTCCCGATCGCGGTGCACGCGCACGAACCGGAGACGGTCTACGTGGTGCCGATCACCAGCGACTCGCTGCACTACCCGCCGGAGGGCAGGCTGCGCGTCTACCGCAGCCGCACCGGCGGCGAGCACTGGGAGCCGCTGACCGAGGGCCTGCCGCAGTCGCACTGTTACGTCAACGTGCTGCGCGACGCGATGGCCGTCGACACGCTCGACCCGTGCGGCGTCTACTTCGGCACCACCGGCGGGCAGGTCTACCACTCGGCCGACGGCGGCGACACCTGGGCGCCGATCGTGCGCGACCTGCCGGCCGTGCTCTCGGTCGAGGTCCAGGTGCTGCCGTGATCCGGGTGGTGCTGCCGGCGCACCTGAAGAACCTGGCGCACGTCGCCGGCGAGGTACGCGTCGAGGTGGCCGGGCCGCCCACCCAGCGGGAGGTGCTCGACGCCCTGGAGACCGCGTACCCGATGCTGCTCGGCACGATCCGCGACCGGCACAGCGGGCAGCGCCGGCCGTTCGTCCGCTTCTACGCCTGCGAACTGGACCTCTCCAACGAGTCCCCGGACGCGCCGCTGCCGGAGGAGGTGGTCGCCGGCAAGGAGCCGTTCATCGTGCTCGGCGCGATGGCCGGCGGTTGAGCGGCACGGCCGGCGGTTGCGCACCGATCGGCGGTTGAGCGGCGCGGCCGGGAACCGCGCCCGTCACCGCCACGTCTGACCGGCATGACAGGTCACGGACCCCGGACGCTTGGATGGACGATGGCCGCCGCGCTGGCTCTCGCCGGCTGCACCGCGTCACCCCCGGCCGCCGACCCGCCGCCCGCCGGCCCGCCCGCCGGGCAGGTCGTGCC
>NZ_JBXUOV010000234.1:0-7574 GCF_057196585.1 Micromonospora sp. ATLC20 | reverse complement strand
GTCGACGCCCGGGCGCTGGCGGTGCTGGCCGTGCTGGCGCTCGCGGTGGTGGCGCTCGCCCCGTTGGCCGGCGCGCCGGTGGCGGCGGTCGAGCGGTGGCGCCTCGGCCTGGTCGACGACCGCCCGGTGACCGCGCCGCGGTGGCGTGGGCTCGCCGCCCGCCTCACCACCGCCGCCGGGTGGCGGGAGGCCGCGTACCTGGCCGTGCTGGGCGTGGCGGTGCCGCTGGCGTACGGGATGGTCGGCCTGCTCGCGCTGCTGGACGCGGTGCTGGTCGCCGGTCCGTGGCTGGCCGGCGGCGAGGACCGCATCGTGCTGATCTGGGCCACTGTCGACTCCCCGGCCGAGGCGGTGCCGTACGCGCTCGCCGCTCTGCTGGCGGCCCCGGCGCTGGTCTATCTGGCCGGCCTGCTCGTAGCGGTCCAGGCGGCGGCGGCCCGCCTGCTGCTCGACGACGCGCCCGCCGGGACGGCGCTGCGCGAGGTGACCCGGTCCCGGGCCCGCCTGATGAGCGCCTACGAGGCGGAGCGCCGCCGCATCGAGCGGGACGTGCACGACGGCGTGCAGCCGCGCCTGACCAGCCTCACCCTCCAGCTCGGGCTGGCCCGCCTCGACGTGCCGGACGGCTCCCCGGCGGCGGGGCCGCTCGCGTCCGCCCACGAGCAGGCCAAGGAGCTGATGGTGACGTTGCGCGGGATCGTCCACGGCATCCGCCCGGCGCAGCTCACCGAACTCGGCCTGGCCGCCGCCGTCGGTGACCTGGCCGCCCGGTCGGTCGTCCCGGTCGCCGTGCACGCCGACCTGACCCGCCCGGTGCCGGAGCTGGTGGAGACCACCGCCTGGTACGTGGTCTCGGAGACGCTCGGCAACGTGGCCCGGCACGCCGGCGCCAGGCGGGCCGAGGTGCGGCTGATCCGCGACGAGCGGCTGCTGGTGGTGGAGGTGCGCGACGACGGCCGGGGCGGCGCCGACCCGGCGCGCGGCACCGGCCTGACCGGGCTCGCGGACCGGGTGGCCGCGGCGGACGGGCGGCTGCTGCTGTCCAGCCCGCCCGGTGGGCCTACCCTCGTGCGGGTGGAGCTGCCGTGCCGTCCGTGACCCGGGTCGTCCTGGCCGAGGACGAGGTCCTGCTCCGGGAGGGCCTGGTGGGCCTGCTGACCCGGTTCGGCTTCGCGGTGGACGCCGCCGTGGGTTCCGCCCCGGAGCTGCTCGACGCGGTCCGCACGCACCGGCCCGACCTGCTGGTGACCGACATCCGGATGCCGCCGCAGCACCGCGACGACGGCCTGCGGGCGGCGGTCGCGCTGCGCGCCGAACGCCCGGACCTGGCCGTGGTGGTGCTCAGCCAGCACGTGCAGAGCGGGTACGCCGCAGCGCTGCTCGACAGCGGCGACGGCAACCGGGTCGGCTACCTGCTCAAGGACCGGGTGGCAGACGTCGCCGAGTTCGCCGCCACGCTGCGCCGGGTGGCGGCCGGCGGCACCGCCGTCGACCCGGACGTGGTGCGGCACCTGCTGCGCCGCCCCCGCGACCCGCTCGGCGCGCTGTCCCCCCGGGAGCGGGAGGTGCTGGGGCTGGTCGCCGAGGGCCACTCCAACGCCGCGATCGCGGCCCGCCTGTACGTCACCGAGGCGGCGGTGGGCAAGCACGTCGGCAGCATCCTCGCCAAGCTCGACCTGCCGCCGGACGAGGACACCAACCGGCGGGTGCTCGCCGTGCTGGCCTGGCTGCGTGCGACGGGCTGACCGGGCGTTACAGGCTCATCGGCACGGGGTCGGTGGCCAGCGCCCGGAACCGCTCGCGCGGGTCGGACACCAGCCGCCGCTCGGTGAGGTCGAGCAGGCCACCCACCCCGGTCACCGAGGCCACCGGGATGCCGTCGGCGCGGGTGAACTCCTGGCCGATCCGGAACGTCTTGCCCTCGCCCCAGTGGAACTCGCAGGTCACGTCCACCTCGTCGCCGCCGCGCAGCTCCCGCAGGTAGCGCACCGTCACCTCGAGCGCGACCGGCCCGACGCCGCCGGCGAGCAGCCGGTCCTGGCCGATGCCGGACGCGCGCAGGCACTCCCAGCGGGCGTGCTCGGCGTACTGGAGGTAGACCGCCTGGTTGAGGTGTCCCTGCGTGTCGAGTTCGTAGCCACGCACGGTGACGCGTACCCGGAACGGATCTGCCATGCCGGCAGCCTAACCAGGGGCGCAGCGGTAATCCGCGTGCGGTCCGGGCCGCGCGGTCCTAGCCTGCCCGGCGTGACCCTGGAGATCGTGACACTTGCGCAGCGGCCCGACCTGGCACCGCTGCTGGACACCGACTTCGACGGCGCCTGGCCGCCGTTCATGCTCTGGGATCCGATGGGCGCGCTCTACTACGGCGTCGCGCACGAGCTGTACCCCGAGTTCGTCTTCGCCGCCGTCGACCCGGCCGAGCCGGGCCGGGCCGTCGCCCGCGGGTACGCGGTGCCGCTGCGCTGGACCGAGGACGAGCTGCCCGACGGCGGCTGGGACCGGGTGATCCAGCGGGCCACGCTCGGCCGGCTCACCGGGTCTGCCCCCAACCTGGTGTCCGCGCTGGAGATCTGCGTGCGCCCGGACCGGCGCGGCGGCGGGGTGTCCGGGCTGATGCTCGCGGCCATGCGCGCGGCGGTGGCCCGCGCGGGCTTCGACACGCTGGTGGCGCCGGTGCGCCCGAGCGGCAAGGCCGCCGTCCCGGACGTGCCGATGGCCGAGTACGCGGCCCGGCGCCGCCCCGACGGACTGCCGGCCGACCCGTGGCTGCGGGTGCACGTCCGCGCGGGCGGGGTGATCGAGCGGGTCGCGCCCCGGTCGATGACGGTGACCGGCACGCTCGCCGACTGGCGGCGCTGGACCGGGCTGCCGTTCGACACCTCCGGTCCGGTACGCGTGCCCGGCGCGCTGACGCCGGTGCTCGTCGACGCCGGCCACGACCACGCCGCCTACGTCGAACCCAACGTGTGGGTGCGGCACCGCCTCTGAGCGGGCCCGCCGGTCAGGCCGGCCAGGCGTGCCCGATCCCGTCGAGCAGCAGCACCACGCCCTCGGTGGCCGCCTCCCGGTCGCGGGAGATCTCCCGGTACTCCGGTGAGGTGGACCAGCGCTCGAAGTCCTCGCGGCTGTCGAACGACAACAGCACCGCCTTCTGGTGCGGCCACTCCCCCTCGACCACGCGGGGGGCGGTGTCGGCGGCGAGCAGCTTCCCGCCGTAGCGGGCCAGCACCGGCGGGAAGGCGGCGGCATACCTGTCGTAGCGCGCCCGGTCGTGGATGGTGAGCTGTGCGAGGGCGTAGACGGTCACCGGCTCAGGCTACCGACGTCCGACGGCTGCGGCCTCGTCCGTCGGGCCGGATCCCGCGCCGCCGCGAGCCGGGCCGACTGTCCGGTGTGCTCTAGCCATTATGGCCCTGACCTGCGAATACTGGTAGCAGGAGCGCGCGGCGTGGGGGAAAGAGGTGGGGCACGATGATCGAGCAGGAGACCCAGCCGGAGGCCATACCCGAGCCCCGGAACGCGCCGGAGGGCGGGCCGTCCCGGCCCACCACGCCGGTTCCCGGCGCGGTGTGGCAGGTCCGCGTACGGACCAAGCTCGACGACCTGTACCAGCAGCTCGCGGTGCTGTCCCCGCGCGACCCCGAGCGGGCCGAGGCGCTGCGCGCGCAGCTGTACCGGGTGGAGGTGGTGCTCGGACGCAGCGGCGTGGTCGAGTGGTTGCGCGGCGGCAACCTGGAGTACGCGTGGCAGACGATCCACTCGGTGGAGCGGGCCATGGTGGCGCTGCGCTCCGCGGACGAGCTGACCGGGCTGCTGCCCGCGTACCGCAGCGCGGCGGCGCAGGTGCTGCCGGCCGACGACAAGGTGCTCACCGACCTCGACCCGTCGGCCGGCGCCCCGTCCGAGGCGCTGCTGCGCGCCCGGGTGCAGGCGTTGCTGCTGCGCTACCACTCCGCGTCCGACGAGTTCCACGAGTCGGCCCGCCGGCTGCGCAACCGGATGCTGGGGCTGTCGGTGTTCGCGCTGCTGGCGGAGGTCCTCGTGGTGCTGGTGCAGTGGCTCAGCCACGACGTCCGGCTGCTGGAGGCGCCGACCGACGCCGGTGGCGTACCGGCCTGGCGGCTGCTGTTCTTCGTGCTGATCGCCGGGGCCCTCGGGGCGTTCCTCAGCGCGCTGCCGTCGATGATCACCTCCCGGTCCGGCGGGCTGCCCTACAAGCTGCCGTTCCAGCAGGGGCTGCTGAAGCTCGCCGTCGGCCCGCTGGTCGCGGTGGTCGGCATCATGCTGGTCATCGGCGGCCTGGTGGAGACCAGTGTGAGCAGCACCGCCGCGCTGCTGGGCCTGGCGATCGTGTTCGGTGCCGGGCAGCAGGCGGTCACCGCGTTCGCCGACCGGCGGGCGGCCGAGCTGCTCGGCCCGGCGGCCAAGAGCTGATGCCGCGCGGGCGGCCGCCGGCCCTGGGTAGCCTGATCCCATGATCTTCATTACCGCCAAGTTCCGGGTCCGCCCGGAAGACGCCGACCGCTGGCCGCAGATCGCCGCCGACTTCACCGCCGCGACCCGGGCCGAGCCCGGCTGCCTGTGGTTCGACTGGTCCCGCAGCCTGGACGACCCGACCGAGTACGTGCTGGTCGAGGCGTTCCGGGACGACGAGGCGGGCGCGGCGCACGTGCAGTCGGAGCACTTCCGGACCGCCCAGCGCACGCTGCCGCCGCACCTGGCCGAGACGCCCCGGATCGTCAACACGACGGTGCCGCAGCAGGACTGGTCGCGCCTGGGCGAGATGGCGGTGCCGGGCGACGCCTGACCGGGTGACCGGTCCGGAGCGGGCGGCCCGTCGTGCCGCCCGCGCGGCCGGTCAGGGGACGGTCAGGCCGTAGGCGGCGAGGATCTCCAGGATCGGCTGGTAGTAGCTGGTGCCGCCGCTCGTGCAGTTGCCGCTGCCACCGGACAGGACGCCGATGACGGTGCCGGTCGCCGCCACGTAGAGCGGGCCGCCGCTGTCGCCCGGCTCGGCGCAGATGTTCGTGCGGATGAGCCCGGTGACGCTGCCCTCGGCGTAGTTGACTGTGGCGTTCAGCCCGGTCACGGTGCCGCACCGCACGCCCGTGGTGGCGCCGCTGCGGCAGACCGCCTGCCCGACGTACGCGCTGCCGGCGGCGGTGACGGTGATCTGCCCCGGGTAGGTGTACACCGCGCTCGGGTGGGCGACGGTGCCGGTGTAGCGCACCACGCCGTAGTCGTCGCCGGGGAAGCTGCTGCCGGTCCGGCTGCCCAGCACCGTGGTGCCGGCGCTGTCGGCGTACCAGGTGGCGGCCAGGCGGGTGCAGTGCCCGGCGGTCACGAAGTACCAGGTGGTGCCGCGGCGTACGTTCGCGCCCAGCGAGCAGCGCCCGCCGCCGCCGTAGATCGCCTGACCGCCGGCGATGAGCGTGCGCAGCCGCCCGGGTTCGTGGCGCAGCACCGCGCCGGCCCGGTCGGCGGTGCGCCGCAACGCGGCCAGCTCGCGCCCGCGTACCGTGTCGTCGGCGGTGACGGTCAGCCGGCCGGTGGCCGGGTCGTGCCCCCAGGCGGTGCCGGGCGTGCGGAGCCCGGCCAGGGCGGCGGGTTCGGGCGGCGGTGCGGCGGCGACGGCCCGGGCGACCGCCGGGGTGCCGGCGAGCAGGGCGGCGAGGACGAGTACGACGAGCGCGGGTCGGCGCATACTCCAGAACCTCCACCATCGTCTACGGTCGATTCGCCAAGCATCGGCCCGGTGGCGCGATCCACTCAACCGGCAGAACCGGCGGTTCCCGAAACTTCCGGAGCCGCGGCGGGCGGTACGCGCACGCCCGTGGGCCGCGCCCGCCCGCGGATTCCGTCCGTTCACCTGGTTCTGCGTGCCCCGATGTCGACACATCGAAGTGATTAAGTTTTCGGAACGCTTCCGGTAGGCTGCGGGCAGAGATTCGCTTCGATCCACTCACGATGTGCCGGGGAGTCCCTCCCCCACCGGACGCGGCCACCGGGCGGCCGCGCGGAGCCGACATCGTGGCGGGCGGTGGCCGAGGCGAGCCGATCCCATTGACAGGCTAGAGAGGCGTTCAGATGGACAAGGTGCTCGCCCGCGGCAGCGGGAGCGCGGCAGCCCGGTCACGCCCGCGGACCGCAGTGGTCGCGATGGTGGCGGGGGCCGCGGTGGTCGCCGCCACGATAGCGGTGGCGACCAGCGCCAGCGCCGGCACGACGCTCGGCGCGTCGGCGGCGGAGCAGGGCCGGTACTTCGGCACGGCGGTGGCGGTGAACAAGTTGTCCGACAGCACGTACGTCGGCATCCTCAACCGCGAGTTCAACATGGTCACCGCCGAGAACGAGATGAAGTGGGACGCCACCGAGCCGTCCCGGAACCAGTTCAACTTCAGCGCCGGCGACCGGCTCGTCGCGCACGCTCAGGCCAACGGCATGCGGGTACGCGGCCACGCGCTGCTCTGGCACCAGCAGCAGCCCGGGTGGACGGGAAGCCTGTCCGGCAGCGCGCTGCGCGACGCGATGATCAATCACGTCACCCAGGTCGCCACCCACTACCGGGGCAAGATCCACTCCTGGGACGTGGTGAACGAGGCGTTCGACGACGGCAACAGCGGCGCCCGGCGCAACTCGAACCTCCAGCAGACCGGCAACGACTGGATCGAGGCCGCGTTCCGTGCCGCCCGCGCCGCCGACCCGGGCGCCAAGCTCTGCTACAACGACTACAACATCGACAACTGGAGCTGGGCCAAGACCCAGGGCGTCTACAACATGGTGCGGGACTTCAAGTCCCGGGGCGTGCCGATCGACTGCGTCGGCCTCCAATCGCACTTCAACAGCGGGTCGCCGTACCCGAGCAACTACCGCACCACGCTGCAGAACTTCGCCGCGCTCGGCGTCGACGTGCAGATCACCGAGCTGGACATCGAGGGCTCGGGCAGCAGCCAGGCCACCTCGTACGGCAACGTGACCCGGGACTGCCTGGCCGTGCCGCGCTGCAACGGCATCACGGTCTGGGGCATCCGGGACACCGACTCGTGGCGGGCCAGCGGCACCCCCCTGCTGTTCGACGGCAGCGGCAACAAGAAGCAGGCGTACACCGCAGTGCTGAACGCGCTGAACGAGGGCGGCACCCCGCCGCCCACGACCGCGCCGCCGACCAGCACCCCGCCCACCTCGACGCCGCCGACCAGCACGCCGCCGACCAGCGAGCCGCCGACGACTCCCCCGCCGACCGGCGCCTGCACCGCCACGATCACCACCAACCAGTGGCCGGGCGGCTTCGTCACCAACGTGCGGATCACCGCGGGTTCCAGCGGGCTCAACGGGTGGACCGTGTCGCTCACCGTGCCCTCGGGCTCGGCCGTCACGAACACCTGGAGCGCCCAGGCCAGCGGCACCACCGGTGCGGTGACCTTCCGCAACGTGGACTACAACCGCCAGGTCGGTGCCGGTGGCACCACCGAGTTCGGGTTCCAGGGCACCGGCACGGCGCCCTCCGGCACGCCGGCCTGCGCGGCCGGCTGACCGTCGGCGCGACCCGGCACGGTGCCACCGTGCCGGGT
>NZ_JBXUOV010000233.1:0-7598 GCF_057196585.1 Micromonospora sp. ATLC20 | reverse complement strand
GCGCCGGCCAGCGCGCCCGCGGCGGTGCCGCCGAAGCCGAGCACCAGCGCGCCGACCGCGCCGGCCCGGACCACGCCGCGCCGGGAGATCTCGGTGCCGACCACGTCGCCGAAGTACGGGTTGTCGGTCGGGTTCGGCACCGGGTGGTCGCACGCGTTGCCGCACCGGTACAGACAGGTCATCGCGTCGCGGCTGCCGTGGCGGGTGCCACCCAGCAGCGGAAGCAGGCGAGGCCGGTCGCTCATGAGGTGGAGCCTCCTGATCTCAACGTCGGAAGGCGCGCGGGTGATCGGCTCGCGCGCTCACCCGCCGGACGCTGCCAGGGCACGGTGAGCGGGGATCGGCCCGGACCTGAACCGGACGTGAACAGCTCCGCGTTGACCTGCGGATGAACCGTTCGGCGTCACGGCACGTATGGAAGGGCGAACGCATCGCCGGTTTCCCCGCCGCCGGAAGCGAGGTACCGCCATCAGCGACCACGACGCCCAACTGCTGCGCGCGCTGCACGACGAGCATGCCGACGCGCTGTACGCGCACGCCCTGCGGCTCGTCAACGGCGATCGGCCCCGGGCCGAGGACCTGGTGCAGGAGACGCTTCTGCGCGCCTGGCGGCACCCCGAGTCGCTGGACCCGCGGCGCGGTTCGGTACGCGCCTGGCTGTTCACCACCGCGCGGAACCTCGCGATCGACGCCTGGCGGCGGCGCTCGGCCCGGGTCGGCGAGGTCTACACGGACGAACTGCCCGAGACCGCGGAGACGGTCGACGAGACGGAGCGTGCGGTGGAGGCGTGGACCGTCGCCGAGGCGCTCAACCGGCTCAGCCCGACTCATCGGGAAGTGCTTGTCGAGTGCTTCTACCAGGGGCGGTCGGTGGCGGAGGCGGCGGCGCGGCTGGGCGTTCCACCGGGGACGGTGAAGTCGCGTACCCACTACGCGCTGCGCTCACTACGGTTGGCGCTGGCCGAGATGGGGGTGACCGGGTGACAGGCTGCGAGTTCGCGCACGACGACGGGGCGTACGTGCTCGGTGCCCTCGCTCCGGCGGACCGGGTCGCCTACGAGCGGCACCTGGCCGGGTGCGCGCAGTGCCGGGAGGCGGTGGCGGAGATCGCCGTGCTGCCCGGCCTCCTGGGCCGGCTCGACCCGGCCGGGCTGGAGCAGTTCCTGGAGGTCGGGCCGGAGACGTCACGGGTGCCGGCGCTGCTCGACGCCGCGCGCGAGCGCAAGCGCCGCGAGCGGTCCCGCTCCCGCCGACGGTACGCGCTGACGGCGCTCGCCGCCGCCGCGCTCGCGGTGCTGGCGGGCGTCGGCGTGGGGCTCGTGCAGTCGCCGGCCGAACCGTCCAAGCCGCCGGTGGCGCTGGCCTCGATGCGGCCGGTGGCCGGGACGGTGCCGGTGCACGCCGAGGTGGGGCTGACCGAGACGCCGTGGGGCACCGAGGTCACCATGCACTGCGGGTACGACAGGCGGGCCGGGCACCGGGAGGCGTACACGTTCCGGCTGGTGGCGCACGGCCCGGACGGCGCGACGGAGCAGATCGGCTCGTGGCTCGCCGCCCCCGGTGACGACCTGCGCTTCTCCGGCGTCACCCGCTTCACCAAGGGGGAGCTGGTCCGCCTGGAGCTGCTCCGAGGAACGAACGCCCCCGTCCTGGCCTACGACCTCCGCTGACCCTGCCCCCCTCCCCGTTGATCTTGCACTTGTGGCCCTCGGCGCGAGCGATTCGTCCCTTTCGCCCGGGCGGAAGGTGCAAGATCAGCGAGCCGGGGTGGGGGTGGGGGCGGCGTGGGTGCGGGCGGCCTGGCGGGTGCGGTGGGAGTGGCGCAGGGCGTCGGCGGTGAAGACCACCAGCGCGAGCCAGACCAGGGCGAAACCGGCCAGCCGGGCCGGCGGCATCGGCTCGTGGAAGATCAGCACACCGCAGCCGAGCTGGAGGATCGGCGCGAGGTACTGCAGCATGCCGACAGTGGACAGCGGCAGCCGGTTCGCCGCCCCGGCGAACAGCAGCAGCGGGATCGCGGTGGCGGCCCCGGCCAGCACCAGCAGCGCGGTGTGCCCGGCCGAGACGTGCCCGAACGTCGAGTCGCCGCGCGCCGACAGCCACCCCAGGTACGCCAGCGCGGGCAGTGCCAGCACCGCCGACTCGACGAACAACCCTTCCGTGGCGGGCAGTGCGAGCCGCTTCTTGACCAGCCCGTACCCGGCGAAGCTGAACGCCAGGGTGAGCGCCAGCCAGGGCAGGCGGCCGTAGTCGACGGTGAGCACCGCCACCGCGAGCGCGCCCACGCCCAGTGCCGCCCACTGCGCCCGGCGCAGCCGTTCCCGCAGCACGAGCACGCCGAACAGCACGGACACCAGCGGATTGATGAAGTAGCCGAGCGCCGTCTCCACCACCCGGTCGGAGTTCACGCCGTAGATGTACGTGCCCCAGTTGACGGCGATCAGCGCGGCGGCGAGCCCGATGCCGGCGAGCGCCCGGGGCCGCCGGGCCAGCTTGCGCAGGAAGCCGGCATGCCGTGTGGCGGCGAGCAGCAACGCCACGAACGCCACCGACCAGAGGATCCGGTGCGCGAGGATCTCCACCGGTCCGGCCGGGCGCAGCAGCTTCAGGTAGATCGGGAAGAAACCCCAGATCAGGTACGCGCCGACGCCGTACAGGTAGCCGAGCCGGAGCTGGTTCACCGCTCCACCGTAAGTGGTGGATCCTCTTCTTGGTCCTTATCGGTGACCGGCGTCACCCGCTGATCCAGCTCCATCCACCGATCCGCCGCGACCGGCCGGAAGCCGATCTTCGCGTAGACCCCGTGCGCGTCGAGCGTGGCGAGCAGGATCCGGCGTACGCCCAGCTCGTTCAGGTGGTCGCGGACCGCGCCGGCCAGCCAGGTGCCCAGCCCGCCACCCCGCTCGGCCGGGTCCACGTACACGTCGCACAGCCAGGCGAACGTGGCCCCGTCGGTGACCACCCGGGCGACAGCGACCTGCCGGCCGTCACCCGGCCGGTAGACGCCGAAGCCGATCGAGCCGGCGAACGCGCGCGCGACAGTCTCCCGCTCCCGCCCCAGCGCCCAGTACGCGTCGGTGGAGAGCCAGACGTGCACCCGGTCCAGGTCGATCCGGTCCGGGTCGGTGCTGATCTCGTAGCCGTCCGCGCGGGTCACTGTGAACACGCGGCCGAGGCTAGTACCACCGCCCCGCACTCTCGCCAGCCAATTCCCTCCTGCTGGCCCGGTGCGCCCGGCCGGCCGCCGGGGCGACCGGCCGGGGCCCGGCGTCAGTCGCGGTCGAGGACGGCGCCGAG
The DNA here is from genome assembly GCF_057196585.1 of Micromonospora sp. ATLC20. Lineage (NCBI taxonomy): Bacteria > Bacillati > Actinomycetota > Actinomycetes > Micromonosporales > Micromonosporaceae > Micromonospora > Micromonospora sp. ATLC20. The sequence continues at coordinate 4,301 of NZ_JBXUOV010000233.1, read as the reverse complement.
GATCCAGGTGACGATGCCGACGAACAGCGCGCCCAGCACCGCCTCCGGCCAGAACCCGTCCACGTGGAAGGGCAGCCCGGCCTCACCGGCGATCCAGCTGGTGAGCAGGAAGAGCAGGCCGTTCACCACAAGCGCGATCAGGCCGAGGGTCAGCAGGTAGAAGCCGCACCCCACGGTCTTGATGATCGGCTGGAGCACCGCGTTCACCACGCCGAAGATGACCGCGACGAGCACCAGCGTGATCACCGTCTCGGTGGCCGAGTCGGAGTCGAGCGAGATGCCCGGGATGAGCAGGGTGGCGAGCCAGAACGCCACCGCCGTCGAACCCACGCGAATCAGAAGACCCTTCAGGAAATCCATGGCCGGGATCGTGCCACGGCCGTACCACCAGGGGAAGGCTCGACCTGGTACGCGCCGGTGCGGCTCGTCAGTGCCGGGCCGGGCGACCGACCAGTTGCGACTCGACGGGCGTGGGCGAGAGCAGCGCCCAGCGCAGGGCCCGCCGGTTGACCACCGCCACCATGTCGTCCCGGATCCGGGTCAGCCACTCCGCGGAGCCGCCCAGGCCCAGCGCCGCGCCCGCCAGCGCTGCTTCGTCCGGGTCGAGCGGCTGGAGGATCGCCAGGTCCGCGCGGGCCAGCGCCTGCGTGTCGGCCGGGGTCAGCTCGTCGCGGACCAGCAGGACCGACTGCCAGGCGGCGGCCGGGCCGGCCTCCGGCGGCACCGGGCCGGCGTCCACCACCACCAGCAGCGGGTGCAGCGGCGAACCGGGCGCGCCGCCGACCGGACGACCCGGCGGAAGCAGCGGTACGCCGCCACCGAGCGTCCCGACACCCCGTACGAACGGCTCCCAGAACCGGGGACGGCCGGTCTGCACCACCACGCGCGCGCCGAGCGCCAGTGCCCGCAGCACGAGCAGTTGCGCCGCTGCGACGCCGCCGACGAGCAGCACCCGGGTCGTGGCCGGACGGAACAGGCGGACGGTGAGCGCGGCACCGTGCCGGTTCGCGCCCACCATCAGGCCGGCGGTGGCAGGCGGCAGGTCCAGCGCGGGCGGAGGCGAACCGGCCGGAGGCGCGGCCCCGCCGGCCACCGCCAGCGGCAGCGTGGCCGCCAGCCCGGCCAGGTGCTCACCGTCGAGCCGGCGCAGCTCGCCGCCGACGTCACCGGCGACCCGGCGCAGCGTGCGTTCCGCGGTCGACAGCTCGGCCGCGCTGCCGGCCGCCACCCGTACCGCCAGCTCGGCCGGGACCGGCGTCGCGCCGACGCGCGGACCGGCCGTGAGCGCGACTGTGGTGGCGGTGGCGGGTAGCGCGAGCAGCCGTCCCACCAGCCCGCGGGCCGCCTCGCCGCGCGGATCCGGCCACCGGCGCAGACGCCAGGTGGCCTGCGCCAAGCCACCGACGGCGAGCAGCGGCCAGGTCTCCCGCACCGGGGCGCCGGGCTCGTGGTGGGCCAGTTCGGCGATCACCCGCAGCGCCGCGTCGCCGCCGAGCGGCCGTGCGGTGAGCGGGCCCAGCCGGCGAACGAGCCGCCGCAGGGTGCCGGACAGCGCCCGCAGCAGATCCTCGTCCGGCCAGCCGTCGGCGCGCAGCACCTGGACGGCCAGCACCACCCGGGTCCGCCCGGCCACCCGGCCGTCGGTGAGCTGACGGTACGACGTACCCGCCGGGCCCCCCGCGACGGCGGGCGCGGGTGCGGGCGACGCCGAGAACACCAGCTGCAACCGGATCGCGGGGGCGTCCGGGCCGGCCGGTGGAAGCAGGTCGAAGGGCGTGGGCAGCTCGGGCGCGTGGTCACCGAGCAGGTCGTCCGGGTCGCCCAGCTCCAGCAGCGCGGTCAGGCCGGCGGCGTCGTGCACCACCGCCGCGCCGCCGGACGCCTCGGTCGCGCCCACCACCGCGCCCGGCCGGAGCAACTCCAGCAGCGCCGCCGGCTCGGCCGTCGCCGGCAGGGCGCGGCGCCGGGTCAGGTACGCGGCGGCGGTGACGAGCCACTCGTGGAGCCACCGGCCGCGCACCCGCACCCAGGCGGCGGGCAGCAGCAGGGCCGCCGCCAGCAGCGAGACGGCCGTCGGCACGACACCTCGACCGGCGGACGCTACCAGTGCCCCCACCGCGACCTGGGTCGCCACGATCTGACCGGCGCGCAGCCGCGCTGCCGACCGGCTCGTCCACTGTGGTGCCCGAACCGGGACGGACGCGGGCCGCTCCGACGTACTGGCGGTCACCGCACCTCCTCGCGGGCCTCCGCGTGACGCTGCCGTGGCTCATCGTAGTGGGCGAGTTGTCCACAGGGGAGCCCGAAGGGGTAGCAGAACCGAAGTCGGACGGCTACCGTCAGCGACGAAATCGTCGAGTTGCGTGTCCGCCGCCGCCGGGCTTCCCCCTCCACCGGCCCCGGGCCCCCGCCGACGAGTCCACGGTGGTCACACGGTGGCCAGCCACGACCGAGGAGACGAGGTGACGTCCGGGATGTCCCAGACCCAGGCAGAAGCCGCGGTGATGCAGCAGACCGCCGCGAAGTTCGAGCAGGTCGACCAGTCGCTCCAGAGCATGCTCAGCGGCCTGATGGCCGAGCTGGAGGTGCTGCAGCAGGCCTGGCGGGGCGCCGGTGGGCGCTCGTTCGCGCAGGTCAAGCAACAGTGGGCGCAGGATCAGGCCGCCCTTCAGCGGGCGCTGCGCGAGACCGCCACCGCGATCCGCAGCGCCGGCCGCCACTACGACGTCTCCGACACCGAGGCCGCCGGCCGGGTGGCGGGCACCAACCGCGGCATCCAGCTGCCTCTCTGACAACCGGAAGGATCGAACTCATGGAGCACGGTGTGCTGGTCGTCAACTTCGCCGCCCTGCAACAGGCCGGCGCCGACATCCAACGGGCGCTGTCCACCCTGGAGAGCCAGCTCGGTCAGCTCGAACGCGACGCCGCCCCGCTGGTGGCGAGCTGGAACGGCGAGGCCCGCGAGGCGTACGAGGTGCGGCAGTCCCGGTGGCGGGCCGCCTCGCAGGACCTCCAGGCGATGCTGCGCGACATCAAGCTCGCCGTGGAGGACTCCGCGGCCGACTACCTCGACACCGAGAAGCGCAACGCCAACCTGTTCCAGTGAACCGACGCCGCGCGGCCCGGGGAGGTGACCCGGGCCGCGCGGCTTCGCATCTGTACCGCCGTCATCTCGGCGCGACAGTGCCGGCCGGGTCGGCCGCCCGCCACCGTCGGCGCGCGCCGGGCGGCAGCACCAGGGCGAGCGCCGCCACGAGCACCACCGCCCCGCCCGCCACTGCGGCGGCCAGCAGCGCCCGGTCCCGGGCCGAGTCCCGGCGGGACTGGCGGGCCAGCGCGGCCGGATCCGGGCGGTCCTCGGGAAGCGCGGCAGCCGGCCGGGTACGGGAATCCGTCGCGCCGGCCGACTCGGTCACCGCCCGGTACGGGTTCAGCACCCCCGCGCCGTAGCCCGCGTCCCGCCCCGGCGCGGGGTCGGCGGCGGCCACGATCCGCCCGGCCACCTCGTCCGCGCTCAGCCGGGGCCGATACTGGCGCAGCAACGCCGCCGTACCCGCCACGAACGGGGTGGCGTAGCTGGTCCCCTCCGCCCGCTGATGCCCCGACCGGGGCGCCGCCATCAGCACCTCGCTACCCGGGGCGACCACGTCCACGTACGAGCCGGTCTGGGAGAACGCGGAGCGTGTCCCGTCGCGCCCGATCGCGCCGACGCCGAGCACCCCGTCGTACGCCGCCGGATAGGGCCGGGGGTCGCCGTTGTCGTGCAGGTTCCCGGCGGCGGCCACCACCACCACGTCCCGGCGCACCGCGTAGGCGACGGCGGCGCGCACCGCCGGGTCGTCCGCGTACAGGACGACCGAGAGGTTCAGCACGTCGGCGTCGTGGTCCACGGCCCAGCGGATGGCCCGGGCGAACCCGGCCGCGTCGACAGTACGCCCCGACTCCCGTCCCTCGACCACCTGCTGCTCGCTGACCCGTACCGGCAGGATGCGCGCGTCCGGCGCGAGGCCGCGGAACGCGACGCCGGGCTGCGGGGCGGCGGCGATGATGCTGGCCACGCCGGTGCCGTGCCCGGCGCAGTCCCGGGTGCCGTCCCCGCCGCCGTCGAGGAAGTCGGCGCCGTCGAGTACGCGGCCGGCGAGCTGCGGATGGGACCGGTCCACACCCGAGTCGACGACCGCGACCACGACTCCGGCGCCCGTCGCGAGCGGGGTGAGCCGGTCCGGGGCGTACCGCTGCTGCGGCCACGGCTGGTCCGCGACCGGGCGGGCCGGCGCGGGCGGCGAGGCGCAGCCGGCCGG
>NZ_JBXUOV010000232.1:0-7638 GCF_057196585.1 Micromonospora sp. ATLC20 | reverse complement strand
GGGGGCCGGCCACACCGCGCCCGCGGGCACCCCCCCGCCGAGCCGCGCCCCCCCCGGGGCGGGGTGGGGACGCGCTTCGTCATGTCAGACGTACGAGCCGGGCTCGCTGGGCGCGGAGACCACGCCCGGCTCCTCGCCCTCGCCCTCCGGGCGGGTGATCTTCGCGGTCACCTCGTGCGGGCGCAGCTCGCCGGCGGCGATCTGCTCGGCCCAGTGGCAGGCCACCCGGCTGGCACCGATCTGGCGCAGTTCCGGCCGCTCGTCGGCGCAGCGGGTCGGCTGCGCCCACGGGCAGCGGGTGTGGAACCGGCAGCCCGACGGCGGGTTGGCCGGCGACGGCAGGTCACCGGCGAGCAGGATGCGCTCGCGGCGGTCCTCCACGTCCGGGTCCGGCACCGGCACCGCCGACATCAGCGCCCGGGTGTACGGGTGCAGCGGCTCGGTGTAGAGCCGGTCGCTCGGCGCCTCTTCCACCAGCGCGCCCAGGTACATCACGCCGACGATGTCGGAGATGTGCCGCACCACGGCCAGGTCGTGCGCGATGACCAGGTAGGTCAGGCCGAGGCTGTCCTGGAGTTCGTCGAGCAGGTTCACCACCTGCGCCTGGATCGACACGTCCAGCGCGGAGACCGGCTCGTCGGCGACGATCAGCTCCGGGCCGAGCACCAGGGCGCGCGCGATACCGATGCGCTGGCGCTGGCCGCCGGAGAACTCGTGCGGGTAGCGGGACAGCGCCCACTTGGGCAGGCCGACCGCGTCGAGCGTCTCGCCGATGATCCGCCGCCGGTCGTCCCGGTTGGCGCCGATGCCGTGGGTTTGGAGGCCCTCGGTCAGGATCGACTCGACGTTCTGCCGGGGGTCCAGGCTGGACATCGGGTCCTGGAAGATCATCTGCATCCGGCGGCGCATCGCGCGCAGCTTGCCGGCCGGCAGCGTGGTCAGCTCGACGCCGTCGAACTTCACCTCGCCGCTGGTCGGCGGGTTGAGCTGGAGCAGCGCCCGGCCCAGCGTGGACTTGCCGCAGCCCGACTCGCCCACCAGCCCGTACGTCTTGCCGCGCGGAATGCTCAGGTCGACCCCGTCGACCGCCTTGACGTGCCCGACGGTCCGGTCGAAGATCACGCCCCGGCGGATCGGGAAGTGCACCTTCAGGTCGCGGACCTCGACGAGGATGTCGTTGTCGCTCATGGGGTCTCCTCCTCGCGCGGAGCCGGTCCGAAGCCGGGCACGGCGGGCGGGTCGGCCGGCTCGGCCTGGGCCGGCACCGCACCCGGTTCGGTGGTCGTCGGCGCGGTCGCGCGGGCGTCCGCCTCCGGGGTCAGGCCGGGGATCGGCACCGGGTTGACGCAGCGGTAGCTGCGCGCGTCGTGGGTGAGCACCAGCTCCGGCGGTTCGCCCACGCACTCGTCGACGCGGCGCGCACAGCGCGGGGCGAACGCGCAGCCGTCCGGCCAGGGCAGGACGTCGCGCACCGAGCCGGGGATGGGGTTCAGCCGTTCGCCACGGCCGGCGTCCAGGCGCGGCACCGAGGCGAGCAACCCCTCGGTGTACGGGTGCCGGGGCTGGCGGAACAGCGGACGGCGGGTGGCCGTCTCCACCACCCGGCCGGCGTAGAGCACGTTGATGGTGTCGCACATGCCGGCCACCACACCGAGGTCGTGCGTGATCATGACCAGGGCGGTGCCGGAGTCCCGGACCAGGCCCTTGAGAAGTTCCAGGATCTGCGCCTGGATGGTGACGTCGAGCGCGGTGGTCGGCTCGTCGGCGATCAGCAGCCGGGGCTGGCAGGCGACCGCCATGGCGATCAGCGCCCGCTGCCGCATGCCGCCGGAGAGCTGGTGCGGGTACTCCTTGAGGCGCCGCCGCGGGTCCGGGATGCCCACCCGGTCGAGCAGGTCGGCCGCCTCCCTGGTGGCCGCCTCGCCCTTCATGCCCCGGTGCCGGGCGAGCACCTCGGTCACCTGGAGCCCGATCGGGATGACCGGGTTCAGCGAGGAGAGCGGGTCCTGGAAGATCATCGCGACGTCCCGCCCGCGGATGTCGCGGCGCGACCGGTCGTCGAGCTGGAGCAGGTCGGTGCCGTCGAAGACCGCCTTGCCGCCCACGCGCAGGCCCGGCTGCTTGGGCAGCAGGCCCATGATGGCCAGCGACGTGACGCTCTTGCCGCAGCCGGACTCGCCGACCAGGCCGACCACCTCGCCGGCGTCGACCGAGAAGGACACCCCGTCCACCGCGTGCACGGTGCGCTGCCCACGACGGGCGAACGTGACGGAGAGGTCGTCCACTTCGAGCAGTGCCATGGCTGACTGACCTACTTCCGCAGCTTCGGATCGAGAGCCTCGCGCATCGCCTCACCGAGCAGGGTGAACCCGAGCGCGGTGATGATGATGCCGAGCGCCGGATAGATCGCCAGGCCCGGCCGGATGCCCAGGTACGGCTGCGCGTCGGCGAGCATGACGCCCCACTCCGGGATGGCCGAGTCGGGGTTGCCGAGACCGAGGAAGGACAGCGCGGCCGCCTCGATGATCGCGGTCGCCAGCGTCAGCGTGGCCTGCACGATGACCGGGGCGATCGAGTTCGGCACCACGTGGGTAAGGGCGATCTTGGAGCGCTTCACGCCGAGCGACGTCGCGGCCAGCACGTAGTCGCTGTTTGCCTGCGCGATCATCGAGCCGCGCAGCAGCCGGGCGAAGATCGGCACGGACACCACACCGACGGCGATCATCACGGTGGTGAGGCTGGCGCCGAGCAGTGCCGCGATGCTCACCGCGAGCAGCAGGCTCGGCATGGCCAGCAGCATGTCGATGAAGCGCATCAGGGTGGTGTCGATCCAGCGGCCCCAGCGCCCGCCGAGACCGGCCGCGGCACCGGCGACGCCGCCGATCAGCGCGCCGACCGCGAGGCCGATCAGGGTGGAGACGACGCCGACGAGCAGCGTCTGCCGGGCCCCGACGATGAGCCGGCTGAACTCGTCCCGGCCCTGGTGGTCGAAGCCGAGCCAGTGGTCGGCGGAGACGCCCGGGATGATGCCCTGGCCGGACTTGACCAGTCCTTCGCGGATGCCGATGGAGTCCGTCGGGCTGTACGGGACGAGGAACGGCCCGATGACCGCGACCAGGACGAAGACCGCCAGGATGACCACGCCGATGACGGCGGCCGGGTTGCGGCGCAGCCGGCGGAACGCCTCCTTCCAGAGGCTCACCCCCTGCTCGTCGTCGCGGGCGGCCAGTTCGGCGAGCCGGTCGATCTTCTCGCGCTTCTTGCCAGTGGTGATGGTCATCGCACCCTCACCCTCGGGTCGATCACGCTGTAGGAGAGGTCGACCAGGAGATTCACCAGCACGTACACCACCGCAATGATCATGATGAAGCCCATCAGCACCGGGTAGTCGCGCTGACTGATCGACTCGGCGACGAACGCGCCGATGCCGCTGAACGCGAACACGGTCTCGGTGAGCACCGCGCCGGAGAGCAGGAGACCGGTCTGGAGACCGATCGAGGTGGCCACCGGCAGCATGGCGTTGCGCAGCACGTGCCGGCGGCGGACGGTCCGCTCGGTCAGGCCCTTGGCCTCGGCGGTGCGGACGAAGTCCTCGTTGAGCACCTCCAGCACGCTGGCCCGGGTGATCCGGACGATGATCGCGAGCGGGATGCTGGCGAGCGCGATACCAGGCAGCACGAGGTGCCAGAGCGCGTCGGCGGCGGCGTCCCACTCGCGGGTCATGAGCCCGTCGAGGACGAAGAAGTTGGTGACCCGGGTCGCCCCGATGGTCGGGTCCTGCCGGCCGCTGGAGGGGAACCAGCCCAGGTTCTCCGCGAAGATCGCCTTGAGCACGTACGCCAGGAAGAAGACCGGGATGCAGATGCCGATGAGCGATCCGCCGACCGAGGCGTGGTCGAGGAACCGGCCCCGGCGGCGGGCGGCCAGGTAGCCGAGCGGGATGCCGATGCCGACCGCGAGGATCATCGCCATGATCGTCAGCTCGACGGTGCCAGGGAACCGTTCCACGAACTCCGTGGTGACGGCCCGCTTCGTACCGGTCGAGGTGCCCAGGTCGAGCCGGATCATCCGCCGCAGGAAGCGGGCGTACTGGACCAGGATCGGCTCGTCGAGGCCGAGGTTGCGCCGGATGGCGGCGCGCGTCTCGGGCGTGCCCCGTTCACCGAGGATCGCGGTCTCGGGCCCGCCGGGAAGTCGGTGGAGCCAGATGAACAGCAGGACGGAGAGCCCGAACAGCGTGGGTATCAGCTGTAGCAGGCGTCTGATGATGAACCGGAACACGGGCGCCTCGGAGGGTGTGCGGAGGGGTGCGGGCGGGCGCTGTGGTCACAGCGCCCGCCCGCGTACGGTGCCTTCAGATCACTTGAACTCTGCGGTCGCGTACCGCTCGTCGGTGAGCGGGCTCGCCTTGATCCCGGTCACGTCCTTGCCGAACACGATCGCCGGCGGGGAGTGCGAGATCGGCACACCCGGCAGGAAGTCCATGATCGACTTGTTCAGTGCCTTGTACTTCTCCGTACGGGCCGCCGCGTCGGCGGTGGTGTCGGCGTCCTTGAACTGCGCGAAGAGCTGGGGGTTGTTGAAGCCCCACTCGTCCTTCGGGCGGTCGAAGAAGGTGCCGATGAAGTTGTACGCGTCGCCGTAGTCACCGGTCCAGCCGAGGAAGTGCAGGTCGTGCTTGTTGCCGGAGGTGGTGGCGTTGAGGTAGTCCGGGCTCCACTTCAGCGGGATGGCCTGGACGTTGATGCCGACCGCCTTGAGGTCCGCCGAGAGCAGCTCGAAGATGTCCTTCGGGTTCGGCATGTACGGCCGGGTGACCTCGGTCGGGTAGTGGAACTTCAGCGTCAGGTTCGACGCGCCGGCCTCGGCCAGCAGGGCCTTCGCCTTGGCGGGGTCGTAGTCGTACTTGGTGACGTCGCCGTTCCAGCCCTCGACGGTGTCCGGGAAGAAGTTCATCGCGACCTTGGCGCCCGGGGGCAGCTTCGAGTCGACCAGGGCCTGCCGGTTCAGCGCGTGCGCGATGGCCTGCCGGACCTTCAGGTCGGCCAGCTTCGGGTTCCCCTTCTGGTTGATCGCCAGGTAGAGGATGTTGAAGGCGGGCCGGGTGAGGACGTTGAAGCCCTCCTTCTTCAGCGGCTCGACGTCGGCCGGGCCGACCAGGTCGTAGCCCTGGATGTCACCCGAGCGGAGCGCCTGCTTGCGGGCGTTCTCGTCCGAGATCGTCTTGAAGATGATGGTCTTCAGCTTGGCCTTGTCGCCGTAGTAGTCGTCGTTGCGCTCGATGGTGAGCGACTTGTTCGCGATGTCCCACGCCTTGAACTTGAACGGGCCGGTGCCGGTCGGGTGCTCCATCGCGTACGCCGGGTACTTGATGTCCTCGGCGGTGCCGGTCACGTTGCTGGCGTCGTACTGCTCCATCGCCTTCGGGCTCTGGATCGAGAACGACGGCAGCATGAGCGCGGCCGGGATCTTGCTGGAGACCCGGGTGAACGCCAGGTCCACAGTGGTGGCGTCCTTGGCGGTGCAGGACTTGAAGAGGCTCGGCGGCAGGTCCGGGTTCTCGTTCTTGGCGAACCCGCCCATGACGTCCTGCCAGTACGCGGTCACGTCCGGGCTCTGCATGAGGCCCTTGGCGTTGTACCAGCGGTTGAAGTTGACGCAGACGGCCTCGGCGTTGAAGTCGGTGCCGTCGTGGAACTTGACACCCGAGCGGAGCTTGAAGGTCCAGGTCGTGCCCGCCGCATCCGGCGTCCAGGACTCGGCGAGGCCCGGCGTCACCTTGGTGCCGCCCTCCTCCGGACGGACCAGGGTCTCGAAGACCTGGCGCGCCACGCGCAGCGACTCACCGTCGCTGGCGAAGCTGGGGTCGAGCACCTTCGGGTCTCCGGCGACGCCGAAGACGAGGGTGTCCTTCTTGCTATCTCCGGAGCCACTCTCACGGTCGCTCTCGGCGCAGCCTGCAACCGCGAGGGCCGCGACCGCGACGGCCGCGATTGCGACCTTCGGCCTGGATGCACGCATGGTGCTTCACCTCGTCCTTGGGGGTACGGACAACGTGGTGACAGGGTCACCGATGTGCGCAGACCTTAGCCCTCGGGTGGACGGCGCGGAAACCGGCGGGGGGCGGGTTGGTATCGAATCGTGTCTGTTCCGCAACGAGGCATACGAATCGAAGGATAATCACTTACGCTGCCGATGTTTCGTCGGCCAGAAGGCCGAATTTATTACGTCGATCCGGTCCCGGACGCACGTTCCTGTCAGATCGACGGACATGCCCGTCCGGCCCGGAGACACGTCCGGCGGGCACCCCGCAGGGCACCCGCCGGAGGCGGCACGACTTGATTCAGACGGCCCGTCGGCCCTCGAAGGCCCGGCCCAGCGTGATCTCGTCGGCGTACTCCAGGTCGCCGCCGACCGGCAGTCCACTCGCGAGCCGGGTCACCGCGATCCCCATCGGCTTGACCATCAGCGCCAGGTAGGTGGCTGTCGCCTCGCCCTCGGTGTTCGGGTCGGTGGCGAGGATCAGCTCGCGGACCTCGCCGCCGCCGAGGCGGGTCATCAGCTCACGGATCCGAAGGTTGTCCGGGCCGATGCCCTCCAGCGGATTGATCGCGCCGCCGAGCACGTGGTAGCGCCCGCGGAACTCGCCGGTCCGCTCGATCGCCACCACGTCCTTCGGCTCCTCGACCACACAGAGCACCTCGTCGGTGCGCCGTGGGTCGCGGCAGATCCGGCACTGCTCCGACTCGGCCACGTTGTAGCAGGTCGTGCAGAACCGGACCAGGTCCTTGACCTTGCGCAGCGCGCCGGCCAGCCGGTTCACGTCGGCCGGATCCGCCGACAGCACGTGGAACGCGATCCGCTGGGCGCTCTTCGGGCCCACGCCCGGCAGCCGGCCCAGCTCGTCGATCAGATCCTGGATGGCACCCTCGTACATCTGCCGGCTCAGAACCCGGGCAGGCTGAGGCCGCCCATGCCGCCCGCGACCGGGCCCATCTTCTTCTCGGTCAGCTCGCGGGCCGCCTCGGCGGCGTTGTGCACTGCGGCGACCACCAGGTCCTCGAGCGTCTCGACGTCCTCCGGGTCGACCGCCTTCGGGTCGATCTTGATCGCCTTCAGCTCACCGGTACCGGCGACCGTAGCGGTGACCAGGCCCCCGCCGGCGGTGCCGGTCAGCTCCGCCTCGGCCAGCTCGGCCTGGGCCTTGGCGATCTGCTGCTGCATCTTCTGCGCCTGCTTCAGCATCTGCTGCATGTTCGGCTGTCCACCTGGGCGCACGGACCGCTCCTTCTTCCACTCGTCTGCTCGGCCGCGCCCAGCCTAGTCGGGCCACGGCACCGCTGAATCGCGGTCGGCGCACGCTCAGCGCGCGTCCACCTCGTCGATCTTCTCCGCCCCGAACGTCTCGCGCAGCAGCTGCACCGCCTGCTCCTCACTCGACTGCCGGGCGGTCCGCTCGTCGATCACTTCGTCGAGCGGCTCGTCGCCCGGATCGAACCCCTCGTAGGCGGGCGCCGCCGCGGGCGCGCCCCCGCCCCGCACCGGGCCGTCGAAGTCCGGGTCGTAGGGCGGCTCGCCCGCCCACTCGGCATCGGCCGTCTTCCGCGCCGGCTGCGCCGCGCGCGGCCCCTTGCCGGC
>NZ_JBXUOV010000231.1:0-7681 GCF_057196585.1 Micromonospora sp. ATLC20 | reverse complement strand
GCCCAGCCCGGCGTCGATGCCGCCGCGGCCGAGCCCGGCCTCGATGCCGAGCCAGCGCCCGACCACCGGCCGTCCCGGCGGCCCCGGTGGCGGTCGTGGCGGACCCGGTGGAGGCGCCGGGCGTCCCGGCGGTCCCGGCGGCGGTGGCGGTGGCTACCGCGGTGGACCCGGTGGTGGCGGCGGTGGCGGTGGCTACCGCGGCGGTCCCGGTGGTGGCGGCGGTGGCGGTGGCTACCGCGGCGGTCCCGGCGGCGGTGGCGGTGCTCCCGGCGGTGGTTTCCGTCCGGGTGGTCCGGTCGGCGGCGGTGGCCGTCCCGGTGGCGGCGGCCGTGGCCGTGGCGGTGGCGCAGCGGGTGCCTTCGGGCGTCCCGGCGGCCGGCCGACCCGCGGTCGCAAGTCCAAGAAGCAGCGCAGACAGGAGTTCGACAACCTGTCGGCCCCGACCATGTCCTCGGGCGCGCCCCGCGGTCAGGGTCAGGTCGTCCGGTTGTCCCGTGGCGCCTCGCTGTCGGACTTCGCCGACAAGATCAACGCCAACCCGGGTTCGCTGGTCCAGGAGATGTTCAACCTGGGCGAGATGGTGACGGCCACCCAGTCGTGCTCCGACGAGACCCTGCAGCTGCTGGGTGAGCACCTCGGCTTCGACGTGCAGATCGTCAGCCCGGAGGACGAGGACCGCGAGCTGCTCGCGCAGTTCAACATCGACCTCGACGCCGAGGTCGCGGCGGACCGCCTGGTCAGCCGTGCGCCGGTCGTGACCGTCATGGGTCACGTCGACCACGGTAAGACCAAGCTGCTCGACGCGATCCGCAAGGCGAACGTGGTGGCCGGCGAGGCGGGTGGCATCACCCAGCACATCGGCGCCTACCAGGTCCACGTCCCGCACGAGGGCGAGGACCGCGCGGTGACGTTCATCGACACCCCGGGTCACGAGGCGTTCACCGCCATGCGTGCCCGTGGTGCCCAGGTCACGGACATCGTGATCCTGGTGGTCGCGGCCGACGACGGCGTCATGCCGCAGACCATCGAGGCGCTCAACCACGCCAAGGCGGCGGACGTGCCGATCGTGGTCGCGGTCAACAAGGTCGACAAGCCCGAGGCGAACCCGGACAAGGTCCGCCAGCAGCTGACCGAGTACGGCCTGGTCGCCGAGGAGTACGGCGGCGACACCATGTTCGTCAACGTGGCGGCCAAGCCCGGTATCGGCATCGAGGAACTGCTCGAGGCCGTGCTGCTGACCGCCGACGCGTCGCTGGAGCTGACCGCTCCAATCGACGGGCCGGCGCAGGGTGTCGCGATCGAGGCGCACCTGGACAAGGGCCGTGGTGCGGTGGCGACCGTGCTGGTGCAGAAGGGCACCCTGCGTGCCGGTGACTCGATCGTCGCCGGTGGGGCGCACGGCCGGGTCCGGGCCATGCTCGACGAGAACGGCAAGCCGGTCGATTCGGCTGGTCCGGCCCGTCCGGTCATGGTGCTGGGTCTGACCACGGTGCCGGGTGCGGGTGACACCTTCCTGGCCGCCGAGGACGACCGCACCGTGCGGCAGATCGCCGAGCAGCGTCAGGCGCGGAGGCGGGCGGCGTCGTTCGCCAACTCCCGCGGCCGGGCCACTCTCGAGACGCTCATGGAGCAGCTCAAGGAGGGCGAGAAGACCTCGCTCAACCTGGTGCTCAAGGGCGACGTCTCCGGTTCCGTGGAGGCGCTCGAGGACGCGCTGTTCAACCTCGACATCCCGGAGGAGGTCCAGCTTCGGATCATCCACCGGGGCGTGGGCGCGATCACCGAGAGCGACGTCATGCTCGCGAGCGCCTCGTCCGAGGCGGTCACGATCATCGGCTTCAACGTGCGGGCCTCGAACAAGGTCCGCGAGATGGCCGATCGCGAGGGCGTGGAGATCCGGTACTACACCGTCATCTACCAGGCCATCGAGGAGATCGACGCCGCGCTCAAGGGTCTGCTCAAGCCGGAGTACGAGGAGGTCGAGCTGGGCACCGCGGAGATCCGCGACGTCTTCCGCTCGTCCAAGATCGGCAACATCTCCGGCTGTATCGTCCGGTCCGGCCTCATCCGCCGCAACGCCAAGGCGCGGCTGCTGCGGGACGGGGCGGTCGTGGCGGACAACCTCACGATCAGCTCCTTGAAGCGGTTCAAGGACGACGCGACCGAGGTCCGCGAGGGCTTCGAGTGTGGTCTGACGCTGGGCGGCTACAACAACGTCCAGGTCGGCGACGTCATCGAGACGTTCGAGATGCGCGAGAAGCCGCGCGCCTGACGACCACGCGTACGACCGGCCGGCGGCCGGGGCCTTCGGGCCCCGGCCGTCGCCGTTTCCGCAGGCTGCGACAATCTGCGGCGTGACCGGGTACGCACTGCTCCTCGCCCCCTCCGCCAACCGCGTCTACGCCGACGCGGCGGCCCGGCTGGCCCGCGCCGAACTGGCCGTGTTCGCCGGATCCGGCGTGCTGGACGCCGTACCGGCCGACGCGGAGGTGACGCGGATCGGCGGGGTGGAGTACCTGACGTTCACCACCGGCGGCCCCGGGCTGGGCGAGCGGGACCTGGCCCACCTGGCGAACCTGTCGGCCGCGTACGCGCTGTTCGAGCGGGTCGGCGACGACCTGCTGCGACCGGTGCCGCTGCGCCCGCTGGCCCGGTACGACTCCGACCTGATCACCATCCCCAAGTACGCCGGCAAGACCAACGAGCAGTTCACCCGGCTGCTGCTCAACGTCACGGTGCTCGCCTCCGCCGCCGCGCCGCGGATGCTGGACGGGCCGGTGGTGGTGCTGGACCCGCTCTGCGGCCGGGGCACCACGCTCAACCAGGCGCTGATGTACGGCTACGACGGCATCGGCATCGAGCGCGACAGTCAGGACGTGGAGGCGTACGCGGCGTTCCTGCGTACCTGGCTGCGCCGCAAGCGGCTCAAGCACACCGCCGAGTCGACGTCGGTGCGCCGGGACCGCAAGCTGGTCGCCCGCCGGTTCGAGGCGGTGCTCGCGCCGTCGCGGGACGAGCACCGGGCCGGGGCCACCCAGCGGGTCACCGTGCTCAACACCGACACCACCCGGGCCCGCGAGGCGTTGCGCGCCCGCTGCGCGGACGTGATCGTCACCGACGCGCCGTACGGGGTGGCGCACGGCAGCCGTACCGGCCAGGGGTTGTCCCGCAGCCCGCTGGAGCTGCTCACCGCGGCCGTGCCGGTGTGGCGGGAGTTGCTGCGCCCCGGTGGCGCGATCGGGCTGTCCTGGAACACCCACGTGGCGCCGCGGGCGCAGGCGGAGGCGGTGCTGGCCGCCGCCGGGCTGCGGGTGCTCGACGGCCCCGGCTTCGGTGACTTCGCGCACCGCGTCGACCAGGCGATCGAGCGGGACGTGCTGGTGGCTGTCGCGCCTTAATCGCGTGCCGGGCCGGGCCGCCCGGCGTACCGTTGCTCGCCGTGTATACCGGAACCGCACTGTTCGACCTGTTGCTCCCGGGTGACTCCCGGTCCCTGAAGGCCAAGCGGTCCTACGTCCGGCCGATCGTCGCCGCGTTGCGCAAGTTCGAGGTCTCCGCCGCCGAGGTGGGGGCGCTGGACCTGCACGGCCGGGCCGAGATCGGGGTGGCGGTGGTGGCCGCCGAGCCGGCCCACGTCCGCGAGGTGCTCGACTCCTGTGAGCGGCTGGTCGCCGCCCGCCCGGAGACCGAGCTGCTGTCGGTGCGCCGTCGCCTGCACGGCGCGGACGACTGACGGCGCGTCGCGCCGCACTCCGGCCGTGCCGCGCGACGGCCGGCGGCGCGCGGGTAGTGTTCTTCAGCGTTGGGCGGTCGGACCCGGCGGCGCCCACGCGCTCGCCGTCTCCGGCCGACGGCCCGGGTCGTACGGTGACCCGGCGTCGTCATGGGTACAGGTGATCCCGGAGGTGGGGGACATGACGGATCAGGCAAAGGTTCGCCGGCACGCGGAGCGTATCCGGGAACTCGTCGCGTCGGTGGTGCGCAGCCAGATCAAGGACCCACGGCTCGGCATGATCACGATCACCGACGCCCGGATCACCGCCGACCTGCGCGACGCCACTGTCTTCTACACGGTGCTCGGCGACGCGGCGGCCCAGGCGAGCACCGCCGCCGCGCTGGAGAGCGCCAAGGGCATGCTGCGCAGCACCGTCGGCAAGGCGCTGGGGCTGCGGCACTCGCCGACGCTGACCTTCGTCCTGGACGACGTGCAGGACCAGGTCAAGCACATCGACGACCTGCTGGCCGCCGCGCGTACCGCCGACGCCGAGGTGCAGCGGCTGGCCGCGAAGTCCTCGTACGCGGGTGACGCCCAGCCGTACCGGGTCGAGGACGACGAGGACGCCGACGACGCCTCGGCCGAGGACGAGGACGACGACGAGCCGCGCGCCGGCGAGCGCCGGTGACCGAGGCGGCCGGGCCCACCGAGACCGCGTGGGCAGCTGCCGTCGCGGCGGTACGCGGCCTTACCGCCGACGCGCGGGTGCTGCTGATCTGCCACGTGAACCCGGACGGGGACGCGCTGGGCAGCATGCTCGGCTTCGGGCTGGGCCTGCGCCGGCTCGGCGTACGCGATCTCCAGGCCACCTTCCCGGGGCCGCCGGAGGTGCCGGAGCCGTTCCGCTGGATGCCCGGGGTGGACCTGCTGGTGCCGCAGGACGACGCGTACCCGGCGCCGGACCTGGTGATCTGCTTCGACGCGGCGAGCGAGTCCCGGCTGGGTGACCTGGCGGACCGGCTGGACACGGCGGGCGCCTCGCTGGTGCTCGACCACCACGCCTCGAACACCGGCTTCGGCCGGATCAGCCTGGTCGACCCGCACGCCGCAGCCACCTCGGTGGTGGCGCTGGAGCTGCTGGACCGGCTCGGCGTCACGCTGGACGCGGAGATCGCGACCGGGCTGTACGTCGCGCTCACCACCGACACCGGCTCGTTCCGGTTCGAGGCGACCACCCCGGCGGTGCACGAGACGGCGGCGCGCCTGATCGCCACCGGCATCCGGCCCGGCGACGTCTCCCGGCGGATCTTCGACACCCGCCCGTTCGGCGCCGTCCGCCTCTTCGGCGAGGTGCTGGGCCGGGCCACGCTGGAACCGGCGGCCGCCGACGGGCACGGGCTCGTCTGGACGTACGCCACCCGCGACGACCTGGTCCGCCACGACCAGCCCGCATACGTGCTGGAGGCGCTGATCGACTCGGTGCGCTGCACCGCCGAGGCGGACGTGAGCTGCGTGGTCAAGCAGGCGGGCGAGGCCGAATGGGCGGTGTCGCTGCGCAGCAAGGGCGCTGTGGACGTGAGCCGGGTGGCGGTGACGCTCGGCGGCGGCGGGCACCGATTCGCGGCCGGCTTCACCGGCAGGGGATCGCTCGACGAGGTGGTCGGCCGGATCCGTGCCGAACTCGCTGCCGCCCCTTAAGGACGGATTGTCCCTTAATCTCCGCGGTGCCGAGGCGTGGCGGCACACCGAGATGTGAGCTGATCGGCGGCTTTTCCAGGGATTACGAGGCGTGCCAGCCTTTCCGCCGTGCGTGACGCTGGGGACAATCGGGTGATGGATCATCCCCGTGAGCTCACCGTCGAGGCGCCCCGGTCCTGGGACCGACCGGTCGTCTCCGTGCCGGTGCTGATCTGCCTGTCCCTGGTCGGCGGCCAGTTGCCGTCCTTCTCGACGGCGGCGAACCTCTACATCCTCACCACCGGCGGCGGGTTGATCTGGGTCGGCCTGAGCAACCGGGTGCCCCGGCGGCCGGCGCCGCGCCGGCTGCCGTCGGTGGCGCTGTGGTGGCTGGTCCCGGTGACCGTCTTCGGGGTCTTCGAGGGGGCCACGTTCGTGATGGCGGCCGGTGACGACTTCCCCACCTTCTCCCGGCTGGCCGATCCGCTGCTGGAGGACAATCTGGCCCGGTCGGCGGCCTGGTTCGCGTGGCTGTCCGCGTTCTGGGGACTGGTGCGCCGATGATGCGGGCACTGGCGATCGGCGGTTTCCTGGTTTCGATCGTGCTGTTCGCCGTCGTCGAGTGGGCCGCGCGCCGGGAAGGGTCGCGGATCCCGTCGCTGGCCGACGTCTGCGCGTTCGTCATGCGGTACGAGGTGGGCCCGGTGCCGGTCGGCCGGATCGGGCTGTTCGGTTTCTGGTGGTGGCTGGGCTGGCACTTCCTGGCCCGCTGACCGCCCTCGCCGGAGTGGGACGACGACGTTGATCTTTCCGCATTTCGGGAACTGTGGGCAGTGTCTGGAAAGTGAACGTTAATTTGGGTGCGGGGCCGGCGCTTCGCGGCGCTGGTCACGGGCGGTGGTGCCGCACCCGGCCTCGCCTCCCTCCAGGGTCAGACCGACCCGGGCTCCCGCTGCCAGGCGAGCCGCTCCGGTGATCCCGGACCGCTGCCGGGCGCTCAGCCGCCGACGACCTCCGGTCGCGGCGCGATTCGCCGTCGCGCCGATCCGGAGCGCCGGGCGCCCGTAGGACCGCCACGTCCCGGCGGTCCGCACCCTGGAAGGACCTCAGATGCCCAGCAAGCGCAAGCCGCAGACCGAGACCACCACCGACGAGGCGCGCGAGCAGATGCGCCGCGCGCTGCAGACCTCGATGGACACCCGTCAGTGACGGACGCCGTCCGGCGGTGACGCCGGCCGGGCCCGCGGTCCACACCCCGGCCCGACGCCGACGTCACCGCCGCGCGGGAACCCGCCCGCTTCCTGGCCGGTGTGGGTAAGTAGCCGCCTGCCTTGCATGCCTTACTGAGCGCGTGCCAGGATCGGCGGCGATGAGCACCACCGCCACCCCCGTCACCGCCTCGCCGCGGCGGATCGCCGCGCTCGCGCTCCCAGCCCTCGTGGTGCTGGCCGCCGAGCCCCTCTACGTCCTGGTCGACACCGCCGTGGTCGGTCACCTGGGGCGGGTGCCGCTGGCCGCGCTCGCCGTCGGCGGCACGGTCATGACGCTCACCGCCTGGGTCGGCACCGTCGTCGCGTACGGCACCACCGGCCGCTCGGCCCGTCGGTTCGGAGCGGGGGACCGGGCCGCCGCGGTGGCCGAGGGCGTGCAGGCGTCGTGGCTCGCGCTGGCCACCGGAGTGCTGGTGGCGATCGCCATCGGCATCGGCGGGGGCGCGCTGGCGCGTACCCTCGTCGGCGGCCCCGGCGAGGTGGCCGACGCCGCCGCCGGATGGCTGCGGGTCGCGGCCCTCGGCGCGCCCGGCCTGCTGCTCGCCGCCGCCGGCAACGGCTGGCTGCGCGGCATCCAGGACACCCGCCGGCCGCTGCTGTTCGTGCTCGGCCCGAACCTGCTCTCCGCGGTGCTCTGCCCGCTGCTGGTCTATCCGGCCGGGCTCGGGCTGGTCGGCTCGGCGGTGGCGAACGCGATCGCGCAGACGCTCTCCGGCGTCCTGTTCGCGGCCGCGCTGGTGCGCGAGCGGGTCTCGCTGCGGCCCCGGCCCCGGGTGATCGGTCAGCAGCTCGTGCTCAGCCGGGACCTGCTCGTGCGTGGTGTCGCGTTCCAGGCCAGCTTCCTGTCCGCGACCGCCGTCGCGGCCCGCTTCGGCGCCGCCGCGGTCGGCGCGCACCAGATCGCCCTGCAACTGTGGTTCTTCACCGTGCTGGTGCTCGACGCCCTGGCCATCGCCGCGCAGTCGCTGGTCGGCGCCGCGCTGGGCGGTGGCGACGCGGCCGGCGCGCGGTTCCTGGC
>NZ_JBXUOV010000230.1:0-7769 GCF_057196585.1 Micromonospora sp. ATLC20 | reverse complement strand
GCCCCGGTCGCCGCGCCGGCGCTGCCCGCGCCGCGCCGCCGCCGCACCGCGGTACGCGCCGAGTTCGGCGTCGCCGCCGACCGCCCGCTGATCCTGTCGGTGGGCCGGCTGCATCCGCAGAAGCGGTACGACGTGCTGATCGACGCCGCCGCCCGCTGGCGGACCCGTACCCCCGCCCCGCTCGTGGTGGTCGCGGGCAGCGGTCCGGCGTACCTGCCGCTTGCCGCCCGGATCTCGGCCGCCCGCGCGCCGGTGACGCTGCTCGGGCACCGCACCGACGTGGCGGACCTGCTCGGCGCCGCCGACCTCGCGGTGGTGACGAGCGACTGGGAGGCCCGCCAGTTGTTCGCGCAGGAGGCGCTGCGGGCCGGCGTACCGCTGGTCGCGACCGCCGTCGGCGGTCTGCCGGACCTGGTCGGCGACGCGGCGGTGCTGGTGCCGCCGGGCGACGTGGACGCCGTCGAAGCGGCGGTGCGCGACCTGCTCGACGACCCCGCCCGCCGGGCCGACCTGGGCCGGCGCGGCCTGGCCCGGGCCGCGACCTGGCCCACCGAGGCGGACACCGTGGCCGCGCTCGCCGGCCTCTACGCCGAGCTGACGCCGCAGCTCTCCACCGGGAACCGCTGATGCTGCGCAGACTGACCCCGGTGCTGCTGACCCTGGTCGTGGTGGTGCTCGGTATCACCGCGTTGTCCGCCCGCCCGGACGACGGCGCGACCCGGCCGAACGCCGACTACGTTGTGCTCGTCGGCGCGGCGGGCCTGCGGTGGGACGACGTCGACCCGGAGAACACGCCGACGCTGTGGCGGATGGCCGAGCAGGGCGCGATCGGGTCGCTCTCGGTGCGCTCCGCGCACCGCCCCACCTGCCCGGTCGACGGCTGGCTCACGCTCGGCGCGGGGAACTTCGCCGCCTGGCCCGGCGCCCGCCCGAGCGGCGGCTGCCCGGCCACCGCCGTCACAGTCGAACGGCCCGACGGCATCGGCGCGAACCTGCCCGACCAGGCCAGCGCGGTCGTGCACAACCAGGAGCAGCTCTCCTGGGGCGCCACGCCCGGTGCGCTGGCCGAGTCGGTGCGCTGCTCGGTGGCGGTCGGGCCGGGCGCCGCGGTGGCCGCCGCCCGCCCGTTCGGCCGGGTCGACAGGTACGCGCCCACGCTCCCCGATGACCCGGCCGAACTGCTCGGCTCCTGCGTGCTGAGCATCGTCGACGTCGGCACCGTCGACGACGACGACCCGGAGGTACGGGCAGCGCAGGCGCGGCAGGCCGACGCCCGGCTGGCCCGGGTGCTCGCCGCCCGGCCGCCGCGCTCGCTGGTGCTGGTCGCCGGCGTGTCCGACACCGACTCCCCGGCGCGGCTGCACGTCGCTGTCGCCGACGGCCCCGGCTGGGAGGGCGGCTGGCTGACCTCGCCCAGCACCGCCCGGTCCGGCTACCTGCAACTGATCGACCTGGCCCCGACCGTGCTCGCCGTGCTGGACAAGCCGATGCCGGAACGGGCGTTCCTCGGCCGCCCCGCGGTGACAGTCGACGACCGGCCGGACGACCTGCGGGCCGCGATCGAGGCGCCGGCCGACGCGGACCGGGAGGCCGCCGCCCAGCGCCGCGTCGCCGGCTGGTTCTTCACGCTGCTGGCCGCCGCGCAGCTCGCCCTCGCCGTGGCGGTGCTGCCGCTGCTGCGCCGGGCCCGCCGGCTCGCCGGCCCGCACGGGCCGGAACCGGTGTCCCCGCGCATCGTCGCCGTGGTGGAACTGATGCTGATCGCCGCCGCGCTCGCCGTGCCCGCGGCGTTGCTCGCCGACGCCGTGCCCTGGTGGCGCGGCGACCACGCCGGCCTCTGGTACGCCTCGGTGACCGCGCTGCTCATCGTCGGCGGCACCGCGGCGGTCCGGTTCACCCCTGGACACGAGCGCACCCTCGGCCCGCTCGGGGCGGTGGCCGGGCTGGCCACGCTCGTCGTCGGCGTGGACGTGCTCACCGGCTCCCGCCTGCAGCTCAACGGCGTGGTCGGCTACTCGGCGCTGGAGGGCGGCCGGTACGCCGGGCTCGGCACCGTCGGGCTGGGCGTGTTCATCGCCGGGGCGCTGCTGTGCGGCGGCTGGCTCGCCCAGCGGTTCCGCAAGGGCTGGCGGCCGATGGTGATGGTGACTGTCGGCGGGCTCGCTGTGGTGATAGTGGGCAGCCCGTACCTGGGCGCCGACTCGATCGGCGCGATCGCGCTCACCGCCGGCGTCAGCGTAGCGGCAGCGATCTGCAGCGGCGGCTGGCTCACCGTGAGCCGGCTGGCCTGGGCCACCATGGCCGCGCTGGCGGTCACCGTCGGCTTCGCCCTGGTCGACCTGGGCCGTCCGGCGGACGAGCGGGGCAGCCTGGGCCGGTTCCTGGCCGCTGTGGGCGACGGCACCGGCGGGCTCACCGTGCACCGGTCCAGCAGCTCCAACATCCAGACGCTGGTGAACAGCCCGCTCACCGTGCTGGCCCTGGCCGGGGCGGCGCTGGTCTGGCTCGCGCTGCTCCAGCCGTGGGGCGGGCTGATGCGGCTGTTCGGCATCTACCCGGCGATCCGGGCGGCGATGGCCGGCACCGCCGTGGCCGTCGGGCTGGGCGGACTCCTCGGCGGGTCGGCGCTGGACGTGGCCGGTGCGGCGGCGGCTCTCGTGGTGCCCATGGCGGCCCTGGCGGCGCTACGGGTGCTCGACCACTCCACCGACCGTACGGTGCCCGACAGCGGCCGTGGCGGGGGCGAGACGGGCACGGTCCCACCGGGCGGCCCGGACGACTCCTCCAGGGGCGGCGCGGCCGGCGACGCCCCCGCCGGCGACGGTGCGGACGGTGGTCGGCCGGCGGGCGACGGTGCGGCCGGTGACGGTGCCGGCGACCCGGGGGAGGCCGGGAAGCCGGCCGGACCGGACGGGCAGGACTCCGCAGGCACGGAGGCGCCGGACGGGCCACGCGCCGACGCCGTCGTGCGGGTGCCCGCGCAGCCGACCCCGGCGTCCTCGGAGATCCCCGCCGGCTGACCCGGGCCGCCCGCGCGGCCCGCCAGGTCTGCCGCCCGCCAGGTCGGGGAGGTGGCGGGGTCGAGGCCCGGTGGAAGGCACCACATCGGCGAGCTGGTGTCGATCAAGGCCCGGACCCGGGCCGGATCCGGCCCGGATCCGGCCTCACGTGCGCCGACAGCGGGTGCGACGCCGGCTCACGGTCCGGATGGTGTTACCGTGGAATCCCGTGGATCGCGTGATCACTCTGCTGATCGGCACGGCGGTTCGCACGACCGCTACGGACGACACGGGAGCAGGCCTTGGCCCCTACAGCACGGACGACCAGGCACATTTTCGTCACCGGGGGCGTCGCCTCCTCGCTGGGTAAGGGCCTCACCGCCTCCAGCCTCGGGAGTCTGCTGACCGCGCGCGGACTGCGCGTGGTGATGCAGAAGCTCGACCCGTACCTGAACGTCGACCCCGGGACGATGAACCCGTTCCAGCACGGCGAGGTCTTCGTCACCGAGGACGGCGCCGAGACCGACCTCGACGTCGGGCACTACGAGCGGTTCCTCGACCGGGACCTCTCCGGCAAGGCGAACGTCACCACCGGCCAGATCTACTCGGCGGTGATCGCCAAGGAGCGGCGCGGGGAGTACCTCGGCGACACGGTGCAGGTCATCCCGCACATCACCAACGAGATCAAGGCCCGCATCCGCGGCATGGCCGACCCGGACGCCGACGGCCAGGTGCCCGACGTGGTGATCACCGAGGTCGGCGGCACGGTCGGCGACATCGAGTCGCTGCCGTTCCTGGAGTCGATCCGGCAGATCCGCCACGACCTGGGCCGGGACAACTGCTTCTACCTGCACGTGTCGCTGGTGCCGTACCTGGCGCCGTCGGGCGAGCTGAAGACCAAGCCGACCCAGCACTCGGTGGCGCAGCTGCGCAGCATCGGCATCCAGCCCGACGCGCTGGTGCTGCGCTGCGACCGGGAGATCCCGGAGAAGGTCAAGGAGAAGCTGTCGCTGTACTGCGACGTCGACCGGGAGGCGGTCACCGCCGCGCCGGACGCGCCGAGCATCTACGACATCCCGAAGGTGCTGCACCGGGAGGGCCTCGACGCGTACGTGGTGCGCCGGCTCGGCCTGTCGTTCCGCGACGTGGACTGGACCCGCTGGGACGACCTGCTGGAGCGGGTGCACCAGCCCCGGCACACGATCACCGTCGCGCTCGTCGGCAAGTACGTCGACCTGCCCGACGCGTACCTGTCGGTCAGCGAGGCGATCCGGGCGGCCGGGTTCGGCCACCGCGCCCGGGTGCAGCTCAAGTGGGTGCCCAGCGACGACTGCGTGACCCCGGCGGGTGCCGCCGCCGCGCTGTCCGGCGTCGACGGCATCGTGATCCCCGGCGGCTTCGGCGTCCGCGGCATCGAGGGCAAGGTCGGCACCGCCCGGTACGCGCGGGAGAACGGCATCCCGCTGCTGGGCCTCTGCCTCGGCCTGCAGTGCATGACCATCGAGGTGGCCCGGCACCTGGCCAACCTCGACGGTGCGAACTCCCTGGAGTTCGACGAGGAGGCCGTGCACCCGGTCATCGCCACCATGGCCGACCAGGAGGACATCGTCGCCGGGCGCGGCGACCTGGGCGGCACCATGCGGCTCGGTGCGTACCCGGCCAAGCTGGCCGAGGGTTCGATCGTCGCCGAGGCGTACGGCAGCACCGAGGTCAGCGAGCGGCACCGGCACCGGTACGAGGTGAACAACGCCTACCGCGACCAGCTCACCAAGGCCGGCCTGACCATCTCCGGCACGTCGCCGGACGGGCGGCTGGTCGAGTTCGTCGAGCTGGACCGCAACCTGCACCCCTTCTTCGTGGCCACCCAGGCGCACCCGGAGCTCAAGAGCCGCCCCACCCGGCCGCACCCGCTGTTCGCCGCGTTCGTCGGCGCCGCCGTGGCGTACTCGCAGGCCGACCAGCTGCCGGTGGACCTGGACGGCGCGGCGAAGAAGGCCGGCCGCGGCGGTGGCGCGAAGGCGTCCGCGAAGTGAGCGGCCGGTCCGCGCGAGCGGGCGGGGAGCCGGCGTGAGCGGCGTCGAGCACCGGTACGAGGTGACCGGCCGCCGCCAGATCTGGTCCGGCCGGATCTTCTCGGTGGTCAGCGACGACGTCACCATGCCCGGCGGCGGCAGTGCGACCCGCGACTACGTGCGGCACGTCGGCGCGGTCGCCGTGGTGGCGCTCGACGACGCCGGTCAGGTGGTGCTGATCCGCCAGTACCGGCACCCGGTCGGCCGGCACCTGTGGGAGCTGCCCGCCGGGCTGATGGACGTCGGCGGCGAGGATCTGGCCGCCGCCGCGCTGCGGGAGCTGGCCGAGGAGGCGGACCTGACCGCGGGCCGCGTCGACGTGCTCGTCGACCTGCACAGCTCGCCCGGGTTCACCGACGAGGTGGTGCGGGTCTTCCTGGCCCGCGACCTGGCCGACGTGCCGGCCGACCAGCGGCACGACCGGCACGACGAGGAGGCCGACCTCCAGGTGGTCCGGGTGGACCTGGATGAGGCGGTGCGGATGGTGCTGGCCGGCGAGATCACCAACGCGTCCTGCGTGGCCGGTCTGCTCGCCGCCGCCCGCGCCCGCGACACCGGCTTCACCGGGCTGCGCCGCCCGGAGGCGTCGCTGCCGCGCTGATCCGGCACGGACGACGAAGGGGCCGCCCGGTGCGACGCACCGCGCGGCCCCTTCCGTGTGCCTGCGCTCAGTCGCGCAGCGGGCGTCCCTGCCCGTCGACACCGCCGTTGACCAGGATCAGGATGCCGTCGACGAGGCCCCAGATCGCACCGAAGCCGCACGTCACGAGCGTGACGATGAGCTGGATGACACCGGTCTTGGTGTCGCCCATGTAGAACCGGCCGATGCCGAAGCCGCCGAGCAGGATCTGAAGCACACCCGCGACGACCTTGCTCTTGTCCGAGACGCCCTGCGGGTACTGCTGATAAGGAGTGGTCATGAGCGGACACAATAGTGATCGGTTCACATCCTGTCGGCCTCGCCACCCAGCCGGTGGGAAGATGTCATCGAACTTTGTCCTCTCGGCGGATGGCGTCTCCACCGGGCAGTCCGAGGCATGCCTGACACACCGTCAGGACCAGCGGGCACCGGATGTCACAGTGTCGCCGTCCGTGGGCTTCCCACGGGCCTAGACTGCCGCCGGCGGGACAGGAGGACCGCGCCGGCAACGGAGCCGGCGCGGCCGCGCAGTCGGGGGTGAGCCGCCCCGGAGGAAGGTGTCTGCATCGTGAAGGTCGGAATCCCCCGCGAGGTCAAGAACCACGAGTACCGGGTGGCGATCACGCCCGCCGGCGTCAACGAGTTCACCCGCCACGGCCACGAGGTCTTCGTGGAGGCAGGCGCCGGAGTCGGCTCCAGCATCACCGACGACGAGTTCGCCGCCGCCGGCGCGAAGATCCTGGCCACCGCCGACGAGGTGTGGGACACCGCCGATCTGGTGCTGAAGGTCAAGGAGCCGATCGCCGAGGAGTACCACCGGATGCGCGAGGGGCAGGTGCTGTTCACCTACCTGCACCTGGCCGCGTCCCGCGAGTGCACCGACGCGCTGGTCGACCGGAAGGTCACCGGCATCGCGTACGAGACGGTCGAGCTGCCCGACCGCTCGCTGCCGCTGCTGGCCCCGATGTCCGAGGTGGCCGGCCGCCTCGCCCCGCAGGTGGGCGCCTTCTACATGATGCGCACCGGTGGCGGTCGGGGCGTGCTGCCCGGCGGCGTCTCCGGTGTGTACGCCGCGAAGACCGTGGTCATCGGAGCGGGCGTGTCCGGCCTGAACGCCGCCGCCATCGCGCTCGGCCTGCAGTCCGAGGTGCTGCTGCTGGACAAGAACGTGGCCCGGCTGCGCTCCGCCGACGCCATCTACCGGGGCCACCTGCAGACCGTCGCCTCCAACGCGTACGAGATCGAGCGGGCCGTGCTCGACGCGGACCTGGTCATCGGCGCGGTGCTGGTGCCCGGCGCGAAGGCCCCGAAGCTCATCTCCAACGAGCTGGTCTCCCGGATGAAGCCGGGCAGCGTGCTCGTCGACATCGCCATCGACCAGGGCGGCTGCTTCGAGGACTCGCGCCCGACCACGCACGCCGACCCGGTCTACAAGGTCCACGACTCGATCTTCTACTGCGTGGCGAACATGCCCGGCGCGGTGCCGAACACCAGCACCTACGCGCTGACGAACGTCACCCTGCCGTACGCCCTCGAACTGGCGAACCAGGGCTGGCAGCAGGCGCTGCGCAACGACCCGGCGCTGGCCCTCGGTCTGAACACCCACGCCGGCAAGGTCGTCTACGGCCCGGTCGCCGAGGCGCACGGCATGGACGTGCTGCCGCTGGACGAGGTGCTGAGCTGACCGACGCCGCAGTGCGCGCGGCCGGCGCGGAACCCGCGCCGGCCCTGCGCCGTGCGGTCCGGACCTATCTGGACCACCTCACCGTCGAACGCGGGCTGTCCGCGAACACGCTCGCCTCGTACCGCCGGGACCTGGACCGCTACCTCGCCACACTGGCCGCCGCCGGGGTGGACGACCTGGCCGCAGCCGGGCCCGCGCAGGTCGAGGCCCACCTGGCCCGGCTGCGCGCCGGCGACGACGACCACCCGCCGCTCGCCGTCTCCTCCGCCGCCCGCGCGGCCAGCGCGGTACGCGGCCTGCACCGCTTCGCGTTGCGTGAGGGCCTCGCCGGCGCCGACCCCAGCCGCGACGTCCGCCCGCCCGCACCGCCGCGC
>NZ_JBXUOV010000229.1:0-7831 GCF_057196585.1 Micromonospora sp. ATLC20 | reverse complement strand
GCCCGGCGGCGCCCGGCCGCGCCCGGCGGCCGCCGCGCCGTGCCCCGTCACCCGCGCGGGTGGCCGGACGGCATACACTCTTCGTCGCCACCGGGGTGTGGCGCAGCTTGGTAGCGCACTCGCTTTGGGAGCGAGGGGCCGTGGGTTCAAATCCCGCCACCCCGACTGTCGTTCGCGACCGGATCGTCCCGGGAACCGCCGGTTTTTTCCGCGCGGTGCCCGGGCCCTGCCGATGCCGTCGGCCGGCTCGCCTACACTCGATGCGCGCAATCACGCCCCAGAACCAACACCCAGATCCGTCAAGGAGTACGCCTGTGAAGAGCACCGTCGAGACTCTGAGCCCGACGCGCGTGCGGCTCGCCATCGAGGTGCCGTTCGTCGAGCTCGAGCCGAGCCTCAAGAAGGCGTACCGGGAGATCGGCCAGCAGGTCCAGGTTCCCGGCTTCCGCCGGGGCAAGGTCCCCAGCGCGGTGATCGACCAGCGGGTGGGCCGGGGGACCGTCCTCAACGAGGCGATCCAGGAGGCCATCCCGCAGAACATCCTGGCCGCGGTCCGGGAGCACGACCTGAAGACGCTGGGCCGTCCCGAGGTCGACATCACGGAGTTCAACGACGGCGACTCGCTCAACTTCACCGCCGAGGTGGACGTCCGGCCGGAGATCACCCTGCCGGACCCGGCCACCATCGAGGTGACCGTCGACGAGATCCAGATCGCCGACAGCGAGATCGACGAGCAGATCAACAGCCTGCGCGAGCGGTTCGCCACGCTGAAGACCGTCGAGCGGGCCGCCCAGGAGGGCGACTTCGTGCAGATCGACCTGAACGCCACTGTCGACGGCGAGGAGGTCCCGGGCGGTTCGGCGAGCAACATCTCGCACGAGGTGGGCAGCAAGCAGCTCCTGCCGGGTCTGGACGAGGCGCTGGTCGGCCTGGCCGCCGGCGACAGCACCACCTTCACCACGCAGCTCGTCGGCGGCGACTACGCCGGCCGCGACGCCGACGTGGCGGTGACCGTCCGCACGGTCAAGGAGAAGGAGCTCCCCGAGCTCAACGACGACTTCGCGCAGATGGCCAGCGAGTTCGACACCATCGACGAGCTGCGCGGCGACCTGCGGGAGCGGGTCACCCGGGGCAAGCAGGTCGAGCAGATCTACGCCGCCCGTGACAAGGCCCTGGAGCAGATGGTGGCCGCCGCCGAGGTGCCGGCGCCCGAGGGCGTCGTCAAGGAGGAGGTCGAGAGCCGCAAGGCCGCGATGGTCGACCAGCTCGAGCGCATCGGCGCCTCCCTGGAGGAATACCTCGCGGCGGAGGAGAAGACCGAGGAGCAGATCGACACCGAGCTGACCGAGGCGGCGACCGACGGCGTCAAGATCCAGCTCCTGCTGGACACCCTGGCCGACGCCGAGGACGTGCAGGTCTCCGACGACGAGTTCGGTCACGAGATCGTGCACCGGGCGCAGCGCGCCGGCATGGCCCCGCAGCAGTACTACGACCAGCTGGTCCGCTCCGGCGCGGCCGCGGCCGTCTTCGGCGACGTCCGCCGGGGCAAGGCGCTCGCCGCGGTGATGGAGAAGATCAAGATCAAGGACTCGGCGGGCAACGAGGTCTCCCTCGACGCCCTGCGGGCCCAGAACGAGGCCGAGCACGACCACCAGCACTGATCATCGGGGGTCTCGGCCGCCGTCCCGCGCTGCGCGCCGGGAGGCGGCCGAAACCCTTTCCTGGGTACGCCGTGCGGGTGACTGCGCTGAGAGCGAACAGTGCCCCGACCGGGAGTACGCCTCCCGGCTGAGCGGTTAGTGTCGGGTAGGACGGTACGGAGAGCGAAGGGCTGCCATGACCGACATGCACATCCCCAAGAAGTCGCTCCGGGTGAACGAGGCCCGCGGTGGCGACTCCATTGGCAACCTCGACGACTCGGTCTACAACCGGTTGCTCAAGGAACGGATCATCTTCCTCGGCAGCGAGGTGAACGACCAGGTGGCCAACCGCATCTGCGCGCAGCTCCTGCTGCTCGCCGCGGAGGACCCGGACCGCGACATCTTCCTCTGGATCAACTCGCCGGGTGGCTCGGTCTACTCCGGCATGGCGATCTACGACACCATGCAGTACATCGACAACGACGTCTCGACAGTGGCGATGGGCATGGCGGCCTCCATGGGCCAGCTGCTGCTCTGCGCGGGCACCAAGGGCAAGCGGTACGCCCTGCCGCACGCGCGGATCATGATGCACCAGCCCTCGGGCGGTCTCGGCGGCACCGCGTCGGACATCGCGATCCAGGCCGAGCAGATGCTCTACACCAAGCGGATGTTCCAGGAGCGGGTCGCGTTCCACACCGGCCAGTCCCAGGAGCAGATCGAGGCCGACTCGGACCGCGACCGCTGGTTCACCGCCCAGGAGGCCATGGACTACGGCTTCATCGACAAGGTGATCATCGGGGCCGCTCAGGTTCCGGATGGCGCCGGGACCCTGAGCTGAGCGAGGAGCTGACGATGACCGACCTGAGCCTGCCGCCCCAGTTCGCGGCCGTGCACAACCGCTATGTCCTGCCGTCGTTCGTCGAGCGCACGTCGTACGGGATGAAGGAGTCCAACCCGTACAACAAGCTCTTCGAGGACCGGATCATCTTCCTCGGCGTCCAGGTGGACGACGCGTCGGCGAACGACGTGATGGCCCAGCTGCTGACGCTGGAGGGCACCGACCCGGACCGCGACATCATCATGTACATCAACTCGCCCGGTGGCTCCTTCACGGCCATGACGGCGATCTACGACACCATGCAGTACGTCCGCCCGGACATCCAGACCGTCTGCCTCGGGCAGGCGGCGAGCGCGGCGGCGGTGCTGCTCTCCGCGGGCACCCCGGGCAAGCGGATGGCGCTGCCCAACTCCCGGATCATCATCCACCAGCCGGCCACCGAGGGCGGTTACGGCCAGGGCTCGGACATCGAGATCCAGGCGCGGGAGATCCTGCGGATGCGGACGCAGCTGGAGGACATGCTCTCCCGGCACTGCAACCGCCCGATCGAGCAGGTCCGCAAGGACATCGACCGTGACAAGATCATGACGGCCGAGGAGTCCAAGGAGTACGGGCTGGTCGACACGATCCTGACCAGCCGCAAGAAGGGTCTGCTGGCGTCGCACGCCGCGGGCTGACCAACGTGTGGTCGGAGGTCGATCGGGGTATCGTTCCCGGTCGACCTCTGACACACCCGTTTTGGGGGTCGGAGAAAACCCGGCCACCGGGTAACGTCGGGTCTGTACCGCTCCGCCGGTCGGATCAGGTGGAGCCGACAGCATGGTGGGACGACAGGACGGACGGGCGCTCCGGCGCCCGCAGGTCAGGGCCGGCGTTCCGGCCGACGAGTGCAGGGAGAACGTAGGTGGCACGGATCGGTGACGGCGGCGACCTACTGAAATGCTCGTTCTGCGGCAAGTCGCAGAAGCAGGTCAAGAAGCTCATCGCGGGCCCTGGTGTCTACATCTGCGACGAGTGCATCGACCTCTGCAACGAGATCATCGAAGAGGAGCTGGCCGAGTCCGGCGAGGTGAAGTGGGAAGAGCTTCCCAAGCCGATGGAGATCTGCCAGTTCCTCGACAACTACGTCGTCGGTCAGGAGCAGGCCAAGAAGGCGCTCGCCGTCGCGGTCTACAACCACTACAAGCGGATCCAGGCCGAGGCCGCCGGCGCGCCGGGTTCCGGCACCGACGGCGTCGAGCTGGCCAAGTCGAACATCCTGCTGCTCGGCCCGACGGGCTGCGGCAAGACGCACCTGGCGCAGACGCTCGCCCGGATGCTCAACGTCCCGTTCGCGATCGCGGACGCCACCGCGCTCACCGAGGCGGGCTACGTCGGCGAGGACGTCGAGAACATCCTGCTGAAGCTGATCCAGGCCGCCGACTACGACATCAAGCGCGCCGAGACGGGCATCATCTACATCGACGAGGTCGACAAGATCGCCCGCAAGTCGGAGAACCCGTCGATCACCCGTGACGTCTCCGGCGAGGGCGTGCAGCAGGCGCTGCTGAAGATGCTCGAGGGCACCGTCGCCAACGTGCCGCCGCAGGGCGGGCGTAAGCACCCGCACCAGGAGTTCATCCAGATCGACACGACGAACGTGCTGTTCATCTGCGGTGGCGCGTTCGCCGGGCTCGACCAGATCATCGAGGCCCGCACCGGCTCCGGCGGCACCGGCTTCGGCGCCCGGCTCCGGTCGGTGTCCGAGCGGTCGACCGACGACATCTTCAGCCAGGTCATGCCGGAGGACATGCTGAAGTTCGGGCTCATCCCCGAGTTCATCGGCCGGCTTCCGGTGATCACCAACGTGCGCAGCCTCGACCGTTCCGCGCTGGTGCGGATCCTCACCGAGCCGCGTAACGCGCTGGTGCGCCAGTACCAGCGCCTGTTCGAGCTGGACGGCGTCGAGCTGGAGTTCGAGCCGCCCGCGCTGGAGGCCATCGCCGACCAGGCCATGCTCCGCGGCACCGGAGCCCGCGGCCTGCGGGCGATCATGGAAGAGGTGCTCCTCTCCGTGATGTACGAGGTGCCGAGCAACCCCGACGCCGCCCGGGTGCTGATCACCCGCGAGGTCGTCCTGGAGAACGTCAACCCGACGATCGTGCCCCGCGAGTTCACCGGCCGGCGCCGGCGGGACCGCGAGGAGAAGTCGGCCTGACCGCCGTTCGCGACCGCGCCCGGGTCAGCTCGGGCGCGGTCCGCGTGAACGGGTCCGCCGGTCCCACTCGCCCGACGGGGTGACCACCACCATCATCAGGCGCACCGGCCCGTCACCGGCGGTGCGGTAGCCGTGTTCCCGGTCGGCGTGGAACTCGACCGTCTCGCCGGCGCGTACCTCGTGGTCGACACCGTCGACGGTGACGGTCGCGGCGCCGTCGAGCACGTGCAGGATCTCCCGGGTGCCGTGGGCGTGGTCGGAGGAGCGCAACGCCTCCCCGGGTTCCATCCGCCAGTCCCACAGCTCGACCAGGTCGGGTTCGCCGAGTCCGCTGAGCAGACGCGCCACGCCGCCGCTCGGACCGCGCCACAGCACCGGCGCCTCGTCCGCCGCGCTGACCCGTACCGTGTTCTGTTCCGCCGGCTCCAGCAGCCGGGCGATGCTGACGCCGAACGCGTCGGCGACCCGGCAGAGCGTGCCGATGCTCGGGTTGGTGCGTGCCCCCTCGATCTGCACCAGCATGCCCTTGCTGACCCCGGACCGGCCGGCCAGTTCCTCGAACGACCAGCCCCGCGCCGCTCGCAGCTCACGTACCTGGCGGGCGACGGCTGAGGTCACCGCGCCGACCCGTCCACCGGTCTCGGTCATCACACTGTCCTTCGCGGTCACTATTGTGGTACGACTGCGGGGTGCTCCCCATTGTCCTCGCCGCCGTGTCCGCGCTCGCCTTCGGCACCGCCGACTTCGCCGGCGGCAAGGCGTCCCGGCGCGCCGACCCGATCGCCGTGACCGTGGTGTCACAGATCCTCAGCGTTCCGCTGCTGCTCGTCCTCGTCCTCGTGGTGCCCGGCACGCCGAGCCCACTCGACCTGGGCTGGGGCCTGCTCGCCGGGGTAGCCGGCGCGGGCGGCGTCATGCTGCTCTACCGCGCGCTCGCCACCGGCGTGATGGCCGTCGTCGCGCCGGTCACCGCGATCACCGCAGCGATCGTGCCGATCGTCGCCGGCCTGGTCCTCGCGCACTCGCCGGGTGCTGTCGCGCTCGGCGGCGCCGCGCTCGCCGTGGTCGCCATCGGCCTGGTCAGCCTGGGCGAGCGCGGTGCGGCACGCCGCGTCTCCGGCCGCGTGATCGGCATGGCACTGGCCGCCGGGCTGCTCTTCGGCGTCTTCTTCGCGCTGCTCGGCCAGGCCGACGAGGCGGCCGGCATGTGGCCGGTTCTTGCGGTACGCGTCAGCTCGATCGCGTTCGGCCTCGCGCTCGCCGTGCGTACCGGCGCACGCCTGCGACTGGGACGGCGAGTCCTCGGCTGGGCCGCGACCGCCGGCCTGCTCGACTCCGCCGCCAACGCGCTGTTCCTCGCCGCCGCAGGCCGGGGGCACCTGAGCGTGGTAGCCGCCATCGCCTCGCTCTACCCGGCGAGCACCGTCCTGCTCGCGCTCGCCGTGGACCGGGAACGGCTCCGGCCGGCGCAGGTCGCAGGGCTCGGCTTCGCCGCGGCGGCGCTCGTCCTGTCCAGCGTCTGAGCCCTGTCGCGCGCCCCCTTCCGCCCGTACCCTCGGGTCATGCGCGTCGCCGTCTGCCAGCTCAACGCCCGCGACGACCGGGCGGCGAACCTCGCCGCCGCCGAGGCCCTGCTGGTCAGGGCCGCGGCGGCCGGCGCGGATCTCGCGGTCCTTCCGGAGTACGTCGACTACCTCGGTCACGCCGACCGGATGCCGCCGGCCGAGCCGGTCGACGGGACTGTGGGGCGGTTCTTCGCGGAGACCGCCCGCCGGTTGGGCATGTGGGTGATCGCCGGCTCGTTCCACGAGGCCGGTCCGGACCCGGCGCGCACCTGGAACACCTCGCTGGTCTTCGACCGCGAGGGCGCGCTCGCCGCCACCTACCGCAAGATCCATCTGTACGACGTGGAGATCCCCGGCCGCGTCTCCTACCTCGAGTCGGCAACCGTCGCGCCGGGCGAGAAGCCCGTGGTGGTCGACGTCGAGGGTCTGCGGGTCGGTCTGTCCATCTGTTACGACCTGCGGTTCCCGGAGTTGTACCGGCAGCTCGCGACCGACGGCGGCGCCGAACTGCTCGTAGTGCCGGCGGCGTTCATGATGCACACCGGGCGGGACCACTGGGAGGTGCTGCTGCGCGCCCGGGCGATCGAGAACCAGTGCTTCGTGGCGGCGGCCGGACAGACAGGTGACCACGACCCGGGCCGGACCTGCTTCGGGCGCAGCATGGTGGTCGACCCGTGGGGGACCGTGCTGAGCCAGGTCGCCGACGGCCCCGGGCTGGCGGTCACCGAGATCGACCTGGAGCGCCTGCGGACGATCCGCGCCGAGCTGCCCAGCCTGGCCAACCGCCGGCTCTGACCCGAGGTCAGCCCCCGAAGAGCAGGCCCAGGGCGGCGATCCCGGCGATCGCCGCCGCGGTGACCAGGAGAGCGGTGGTCATCCGCGATGGGCCGCGCCGGGCCAGGCGCCTGATCGACAGCACCAGTACGGCGAGCACGACGGCCCCGATCACCAACTGCCAGAACGGCAGCAGGAGGCCGAGCAGAGCGTCCTCGGCGACGGCCGGGACCGGGGACGGATCATCCATGCCGACCACTCTGGCACGGCACCGCACCGGACGACCCCTCCGACCGCGCTCGCCGCGGAAACGGCTGGCGTTCACCAAATGACGATCATTGATTTGCCTTCCGAGGCGGGTCCGCGTAACTTTCTCTCTGCACGCGGGAGGCCGGGCAGACCGGCCGAGAACGGGCGCCAGGCTGGTGGCGGTGACGCCGAGCCAGACTGAGATTCGGGCGGTGCACGGCACTCCGGGACACGGAGTTGCGAACGCGAAGCCGACCGGGTAGAGTTCGAAAGCCGGCAGGGAGCCGGGCGGGTGGTCGCGAGAGCGACGCCGGCCGGTCCGCCGAAACCCACGAGAGCAACGACCGCCGGAAACGGTGAGCGTCAGCGTGGGTCTGGTCGAGCCAAGTTGATCACCTCGAACGCGAGGTTGACGACGGAAGCAAGACCGAGTAGGTTGGAGAGATTGCCCCAAACGGGGGTTCCGCTGGTAGCGGTGCTTCTGGTTGGTGTGTGGTTGTTCTTTGAGAACTCAACAGGGTGCTTGTAAAGCCAGTGCCAATTGTTTTATACCCCGGACTGGTGGCTG
>NZ_JBXUOV010000228.1:0-7918 GCF_057196585.1 Micromonospora sp. ATLC20 | reverse complement strand
CAGCAGCGTGGCGACCGCGGCGGCGGGCGCGTCGCAGCGCAGTTGCATCTCGCCGCGGAGCAGGTCGGCCCGACCGGGCGCCGGTCCGGCGGTCAGGCGCCGTAGCAGCCCTCGGGCCTGCTCCGGGTCGCCGGCGGTCCAGGCGCACCGCGCCGCCGCGATGGTCAGCTCGGCCGCGCGCCCGGGGTCGGGGCTCAGCTCGGCGGCCCGGCGCAGCACGACCGCCGCGGCGGCGCGGTCCGGCACCTCGTCGACCGCCGCGCTCAACTCGGCGGCGAGCATGTCGGCCGGACAGTCGGCGGCGATGGCGTGGCGCAGCGCCCGGCCCAGCGTGCCCTCGGCGAGCGTGCCGGCCAGCAGCAGGTGCGCCGAGCGCAGGTCGGCGAGCGGCGCGACTGCGGTGATCATCGTGCGGGCGAGCGGGTGCGGGAACGTCACCCCGCCCGGCCCGGTGCGCAGCAGGCCGGCCGCTTCGGCGGGGGCGAGCGCCTCGACGGTCAGTCCGGCCGCCCACGCGGCGCGGACCAGCGTGGCCGGGTCGTCGCCGGGGTCGAGCGCGGCGAGCAGCACCATCCGCCGGGTCGGGACGGGCAGCCGGTCCAGGCGGGCCCGGTACGCGGCGGCGAGTACGCCGTCCACCGGCGGCGTGTCGGGCAGCGGCGCCTCGCCCCGCCACTGGGCGGCGGTGAGCGTGCCGGCCAGGTCGGCCAGCGCCGCCGGGCTGCCTCGGCTGAGCGCGGCCAGCGCCGTGGCCACCGCCACGGGTGGCCGCTCCCGCAGGCCGGCGAGCATGGCGTGGCACTCGTGGGCGTCCAGCGGGCGCAGCCGGTGGGCGGGTACGCCGTCGACGGTGGCCGGTGCGGTGGCGGTCAGCAGCATCGCCACCGGCAGCCGGCGCAGCCGGCGCGCCACCACCGCCAGGGTCCAGGCGCTCTGCGGATCGCCGATGTCGAGGTCGTCCACCGTGCACAGCAGCGGCCGGTCCGCCGCCGCGGCGGCGAGCAGGGACCGCACCGCCGCGGCCAGGGCCAGGCGCTGCTCGGCCGGGCACCCGTCGCCGCCGAGCGCGCGGCGCAACAGCCGGCGTTGCCGCACCGGGAGCGCGGTGTCCGCGTCCAGCACCGGGTCGAGCAGGCGGTGCAGCCCCGCGTAGGGCAGTGTCGCCTCGTCGGCCAGGCCCGCACCGGCGAGCACCGTGCGCTCCCCCGCCCACCTGCGGGCGTACGCCAGCAAAGCGCTGCGCCCGGAGCCGGGCGGCCCGTGGAACAGCAGCGCACCGCCGTCGTCGTGGTCGAGGAGCCGGCGGATCGCGTCGCACTCGTCGTCCCGGCCCCACAGGTCTATATGCACTGTCGATGCAGAAACCATGCATGCAGTGTCACAGATGGGCAACCCGTCGGAAAAGAGGCGGACACGCTCCCGGGGTGGTCGCCACGGCGACCACCCCGGGAGCGGACCGGATCAGGCGCTCGGGCAGGTGTTGCGGTACTCCTGGATCGCCGACCCGCTCGGGCCGGGGCAGAGGAACTGCTCGTAACGGGTGTCGTCGTCGACGAACCGCTTCAGCCAGGCCACCATCTGCTTCGCCGTCGGCGTGTTCGTCGTCTGCGGGAAGAAGTGGCTCGCGCCGTCCAGCTCCAGGTACGCCTTCTCCGAGGACGCCGGGATGCTGTTGTAGAACGGGATCGAGTGGGTCGCCACCGGCGCCACGCTGTCGGTCTCGCCGCCGATGATGAGCGTCGGCACCCGTACCTCGGACCAGGTCTTGTCCAGGTTCCACGGTGCGAGCGGGACGGCGGCCTGCAACGACGGCCGCGCCGCCGCCGCCTCCAGGCTGCCGCCGCCACCCATCGAGTGCCCGGCCACGGCGAGCCGGGACGAGTCGATCCGGCCCCGCACCGAGCTGCGCTGGGTCAGGTAGTCCAGCGCGGCCAGGAGCTGGCGGCCCCGGCTGTCCGGCTGGTCCAGCCGGGTGTTGGTCTCGATGCCGATCACCACGAAGCCGTGCGAGGCGATCCGCGGGCCGAGCCAGCTCAGGCTGGACCAGGAGGCGGTGTAGCCGGGCGAGATGGCGACCGCGCCGAAGGTGCCCTCGGCGGTGCTGGTCGGGTAGTAGATGACGCCGCCACCGAAGCCGGTCACGCTCAGCGAGGAGACGTTTATCGACGAGGTGGCGAACGGGCCGCGACTGGCCTCCAGGATGGCGCTCGTGGGCGCCGGGCCGCGCTCGTAGGGGCTTGCCGCGCTCGCCGCGGCCGGGACGGCGAGGGCGCCGCCGGTGGCGAGCAGTGCCGCCACGGCGAGGCGGGCGAGGGCACGGACGGGGGTACGGGAACGGGTGGTGGTGGGCACGTCGGTCACTCCTTGCGCCGGAATTACATCGACATGCGTCAGCATCGATGCCGTGCCGCCGGTGCGCATCGGTGAAATCACCGGTCCCCCGGCGGTGACCCGGCCGTGACATGCACGGCGGACGATTGCCCCATGCACCCGACGCGACGGCACCTGACCCGGCGGCACCTGCTCGGCGCGACAGCGGCGGCAGGCGTCACCGGCCTGGCCACCGGCTGCGAGCCGGACCGCCCGGCGGGCGGGACCGCGGCGCCGGACGACGCGCCCGCCCTGGATCCGGCCAGTTGGGACAGCGTCCGCGCCCAGTTCGCGCTCGACCCCTCCCGGGCACACCTGGCCACGTTCGTCTTCGCCCCGCACCCGGCACCGGTACGGGCCGCCGTGGCGGTCCACCGCGCCGGTCTCGACCGGGACGCCTCGGGTTACCTGGGGCTCCACGAGGAACGGCTGGACCGCGCGGTGCTGGACGCGGCGGCCGGGCACCTCGGCACCCGGCCGGAGCAGATCGCGCTCACCGACTCCACCACCATGGGCCTCGGCCTGGTCCACAGCGCGATCCGGCTGCGAGCGGGCGAGGAGGTGCTGACCACCGAGCACGACTTCTACGCCACGCA
Organism: Micromonospora sp. ATLC20; assembly: GCF_057196585.1. Taxonomy (NCBI): domain Bacteria; kingdom Bacillati; phylum Actinomycetota; class Actinomycetes; order Micromonosporales; family Micromonosporaceae; genus Micromonospora; species Micromonospora sp. ATLC20. The sequence goes on along the minus strand of NZ_JBXUOV010000228.1, from coordinate 4,952 downwards.
CGAGGCGCTGCGGTTGCGCGCCGAACGCGACGGGGTGACAGTGCGCCGGGCCCGCCTCTACCAGGACGCGGCCACGGCCACGGCGGACGAGATGGTCGCCGGCCTGACCGCGGCGCTCACGCCCCGTACCCGGGTGGTGGCGCTGACCTGGGTGCACTCCAGCACCGGCGTGAAGTTGCCGGTACGCCGGCTGGCCGAGGCGGTCCGCGAGCGCAGCCCGGAGGCGTTGCTCTGCCTCGACGCGGTGCACGGCTTCGGCGCGGACGCGTCCACACCGGAGCAGCTCGGCTGCGACGTGCTCGTCTCCGGCTGCCACAAGTGGCTGCTCGGGCCGCGCGGCACCGGCCTGGTCTGGGCCGCCGAGCGGGCCTGGGCCCGGATGACACCGGTGATCCCCAGCTTCGACAGGCGTGGCATCGGTCGCTGGCTCGCCGGCGGCACCGGCGGGCAGCCCGTGCCGCCGGGCGCGGCGCACACACCCGGCGGCTACCACAGCTTCGAGCACCGGTGGGCGCTCGCCGACGCGTTCGCGTTCCACCGGCGCATCGGCCCGGCCCGGGTCGCCGAACGCACCCGGGAGCTGGCCGACCGGCTCAAGGAGGGGCTGGCCGGGATCCCGGGTGTCCGGCTGGTCACGCCGCGCGCCGCCGACCTGTCCGCCGGGGTGGTCTGCTGCGAGGTGCCGGGCGTGCCGGCGGACCGGGCGGTGGACCGGCTGCGGTCGGCCGGCGTGATCGCCAGCAGCACCCCCTACCGGCCGTCGTACCTGCGATTCGGCGCGACGATCGCCAACGGCGAGCAGGACGTGGAGGCGGCGCTGCGGGCGGTCCGCACGCTGGTCTGAGCCGGATCAGGGCCCGGTACGCGGCCGTACCGCCGGCGACCAGGTGACGTCGTAGCGCTCGGCGGCCACCGCCTCGGCGAACGCGGTCGCCGCCGCCGGTGAGCCGGCGATACGCCAGTCCTTCTCCTTGTCCACCTCGAACCAGATCAGCCCGATCAGGCCCGGATAGCGGGGCAGTGCGCGGAACGTGTCCCGGATCCACCGCGCCTTGTGCCCGGCGGCGTCGGCCGCGCCGGTCTCGGTGACCACGAGCGGCTTGCCGGTGACCTTGCGGATCTCCGCGATCGTCGGGCCGAAGATCTGGTCGAACGACCAGTACGTCTTGGTGAACGCGCCACTGCCGTAGTAGCCGGTGACGCCGACCCAGTCGACGTACTCGTCGCCCGGGTAGAGCCCGGTGACCCCGGCGGTCGTCTTGTCCCAGCGGGCGTTCGGGCTCCACACCCAGGTGACGTTCGTGGCGCCGGCCTCGGCGAAGACGTCGTGCACGTGCCGCCAGGCGCGGACGTAGTCGCCGGGGCGGTTGCCGTTGGCCCGCTCGCACCAGGGGTACCAGTCGCCGTTCATCTCGTGCGCGAAGCGGATCGCGACCGGGTAGCCCAGCGACCGGACGCCGTCGGCCCAGGAGCGCAGGTACGCGTCGAAGTCGCCGCGCGCGATCCGGGACAGCCGGTAGTCCGGCTGGGTGGCGCGCAGCCGGTCGATCTGCCTGTCGGTCAGCTCGGTGCGGCGGGCCGCCTTGTCGACGGTGTGGTCCCACGGCTCCCAGCCGAGCATCGGCATCATGCCCCGCTCGGCGATCCGGTCGAACAGGCTCCGGTCGAACGCGGCCGACGCCCAGTCCGCGCCGAAGAGCATCACCTGCGGCGCGCGCCCGGCCGCCTCGGCGAACCTGTCGACCGGCGCGAAGTCGTACGGTCCCTTGTCGGTCATCACGCCGAAGAACGCCTGCCCGGCCGGCGGGAACGGGCCACCGTGCGGGCTCGGCACGGCCGCCGCCGGCACGTCGGTGCTCGCCTGCGGCGTGGCAGGGGCGGGCCGCCGCGCCGCGGCGTCGGTGCCCGGGTCGCGCCACGCGCCCGGCGCCACCACGAAGGCGTACGCGAGCAGCAGCAACCCGGCCAGCGCCAGGCCCATCCGGGGCAGCGTCGGCCTCAGCACGGCACACCGCCCTCGGTCACGGTCCGGGGCACCACCTGCGGTTCCCGGGCCGGTTCGGCGGCCCGGTCCCGGCGGGCCCGCAGACTCTCCACCCAGGAGATCAGCGGCGGGGCGAGCCCGGTCAGCAGCGTCAGCACCGGCCAGACCCGCAGCAGCGGGTAGTCGTGATCCAGCGCGAAGCTCGCCGCGAGCAGCCCGGCGGCGGCGAGCGCCCAGCACAGATGCAGCCGGAACGTACGCGCCGACTCGACAGTGCGCAGCGCACCCTTGGCGGTGACCACGAAGCCGAGCTTGCGGCGCAGCAGCGCGCCCACCGCGGCGGCCACGTACACCGGCCCGGCGAACAGGGCGAGCGCCATGCCGACCATGCCCACCTCCTCCCGCTCGTGCGGGGCGATGTTGAACCGGCGCAGCCACAGCCAGAGCAGGAACCAGGTGCCGATGGTGGAGCCCCACAGCGTCGCCCAGACCTGCGGGTCGAGCCGGCCCGCGTCGACGCCGGTCAGCAGGTAGAGCGCGGTGGCGGCGTTACCGAGCAGCAGGCTCACCGCCACGCTCGGGTAGTAGAACTGGAGCAGGCGGTACTGCCAGCGGCGGCGGGACGGCAGGTCGCGCGGCGTACGCAGCTCGCGGCGGAGCAGGATCTCGCAGATCCCGGCCGCCCAGCGCTTCTGCTGGTTGAAGTAGTCCGCCCAGGAGGTCGGTCCCTCGCCGAGCGCCACCACGTCCGGGGTGTAGACGCCCTTCCACCGGTTGCCGGTGGCCGGGTTGACGGCCGCGTGCACGCGGATGCTGGTGAGGTGGTCCTCGATGATCGAGTCCTGGTAGCCGCCGATGGTCCGCCAGGCCGCCGGGCGGTAGAGGTGTCCGGTGCCGGTCAGCAGCGGCGCGTCCAGGCCGTTGCCGCCGCGGGCGATCAGCCCGTTGTAGAGGTACTGCTGCACCGAGGCGCCGTGGGCGACGAAGTTCTGGTGCATGTTGCCGTACACCTGGGGGGTCACCACGAACGCGACGTCCGGGTCGCGGAAGTAGCCGAGCGTGCGTTCCAGGAAGTTCGGCAGCGGCACGTGGTCCGGGTCGACGTTCGCGACCACGTCGTAGCGGTGCTCGTGCTCGGCCCGCCAGGCGTTGTGGTTGCCGGACTTGGTCCGGGCCCGGAACTCGCCGCCGGGCCGGTTGTACTCGGGCCGGCCCTTGCGGGTGAAGTGGCGGACGCCCAGCCGCGCGGCCATCGCCCGGACCGCCGGGTCGTCGCCCTCGTCGAGGATCCACACGTCGACGTGCCCGCAGTAGACGATCTCCCGCAGCCGGCGCAGTGTCCGCTCGGCGACCTCGATCGGCTCCTTGCTCGGCACGATCGTGGTGAGCAGGGCGACCCGCAGGCCGACCGGCGGGTCGACCGGCACCGGGTCCCGGGCGTGGTAGGCGAAGACCCAGACCACCACGTTCTGCGCCAGGCGGATCAGTTCGACGCCGACGACGACGCAGAACGCCAGCCGGGCGGCGACGGTCTGCCAGCCGCCGAGGCCGACGACGCCGGGCCCGGGCACGTGCTGGGGCAGCAGCAGCCAGCCGACGAAGACCAGGCCGGCGGCGCTGTTGACGAGCACCAGCAGCGTCAGCACCAGCCGCGCGGCGACCGAGGCGGTGGGGCGGAACTCGACCGCCGCGTCGGGGCGGCGGGGCGGTCGCAGCGGGCCGGCGGTGGCACCGCAACGGGCGTACGCGAGGCGGGCGCGGACGTTGCGCTGTCGGCGGTCCGTATCGGCCGGCGTCCCGGGCGGGACGGGTGCGATCGGGCGGGCACCCGGCGGCCCGGCCGTCGTGGCGCGGGACGGGCGTGTATCGGCGGCGACGGCCACGTTTCCCCCATGGTCTGCAGGCTCTGGAGCCGACCGAATGCTAAGCCGACAATCAACCGCAAAAAGTGCGAATCAGGCAGACATCGCCCAATCGTCGACGGGTCACGCGGTCAGCCGGGAAGCTGGGCCGCCACGGCGAGCAGCGCGACGAGAGCCAGCACGGCGACGGCCCCGGCGACTCGCGCCCGGGACAGGGCGACCCCGCCGAGCACCGCCCAGGCCGGCACCGTGAACAGCAGGTTCGCCGCCGACCAGACCGGCGCGGCCTGTGCCAGCGCCAGCAGTCCGAGCGCCGGCACCAGCGCCCAGGCGGTGCAGATCGCGGCGGCGTACCGCAGCGGGAGGCTGAACAACGCCAGCCCGGCCAGCACGCCCCCGAGCGCGGCGACGCCGAACAGGTCGCCGGGCGTGGCCGCCAGCACGGCGGCGCCGGGTCGCACGCCGGACGCCAGATGACCGCCGTCGCGCAGGCCGGAGGCGAGCAGCGCGGCGACCGGGATCAGCCCGAGGACCACCGCGGCCAGCCATCTGACGGCGACGCGGCGACGGAACGCCAGCACGATCCAGCCGTGGCCGGCGAGCAGCAGCAACGCCACCGGCTGGCACAGGCCCAGCAGCAGCACCGCGCCCGCGTAGGGCACGAGGCGCCGCGGGCCCGGCCGGTCCAGCGCGGGCACCAGCAGCCAGGTGGCGAGCACGGCGGCGAACACCGCCAGGGCGTACGGCTGCGCCTCCTGCGCGTACCGGATCGAGGTCGGCAGCACCGCGAAGATCGCCCCGCCGGCCAGGCCGGCGGCGGGCGTGGCGATCCGGGCGGCGAGCGCGCCGACGAGCGCCGCGGCCCCGATCATGGCCAGCAGCGACGGTACGCGCAGCGCGAGGTCCGCCGCGCCGAACAGCGCCGCCCAGGCACGCAGGAGAAGGTGGTACGGCCCGAGCGCGACCTCGTCGCCGGTCAGCGCGGCGCCGATCCCGGGCCACGACGACGTGGCCGCGCGCCGCGTCGCGAGTTCTCCGGCGCTCGGCGCCGACGCGGTGATCCGGGCGGCGCCGAGCGCACCCGTGAGGGCCGCCGGCAGCAGCCA
>NZ_JBXUOV010000227.1:0-7938 GCF_057196585.1 Micromonospora sp. ATLC20 | reverse complement strand
CCGCCGCTGAGCGCGGGGCCGGCCGGCGCGGGATCAGTTCGCGGCGCAGCTCACTGCCGGTGCCGGGCTCGGGACGGCACCGTCGGCGAGGAACCCGAACGTGGTCTGGGCGGCCGGGGCCAGGGCGCCGTTCCAGCTCGCGTTCCGGGCGGTCACAGTGGTTCCGCTCTGTGTCACGTCGGCGCTCCACGCCTGGCTGATCCGCTGGCCCGCGGTGAGCGGGAAGCGCACGGTCCAGCCGGCGATCGGCGCGGCGCCGTCGTTGCGGACTGTCACCTCCCCCTGGAAGCCGCCCGGCCACTGACCGGCGACCCGCCAGGTGGCGGTGCAGCCGCCGGGCGCGGACGTCGGGCCGGTGGTGGGTGACGGGCTGGTCGTGGGTGAAGGGCTGGTCGTCGGTGAGGGGCTGACGGTGGGCGACGAGGTGGGGCTGACGGTCGGGGACGTGGTCGGACCGGGCGTGGTGCGGCCCAACGCGGCGACCAGCGCCGGGTACCACCTGTCGGACATCTTCTGGTCGCCGGCGGCGTTCGGGTGCACGCCGTCGTACGTGTCGGTGGCGGTGCTGAACCCGGTCCACTGGTCGACCACCACGATCGGGGAGGCGGCTGTGGTCTTCCCGGCCGCCCAGCCGTCGATCAGCGCGTTGAGCGCCACGGTCCGCTGGCCGCACTCGGGGCAGCTCGCCGGGTTCATCGGGATGATCTTCGCGACCAGCACCGTGGTGGCCGGGTTGGCGGCCCGCATCTGGTCCACCAGCTTCGAGTACGCGGCCAGGATCGTGGCGGGCGCGATGTTGCTCCACACGTCGTTGGTGCCGAAGTGCATGAGCACGACGTCCGGGCGGGTGGCGGCAAGCCAGCCGGGCAGCAGGTTCTGGTTCGCCACGTTCGTCGCGAGGTAGCCGCCGTGGCCCTCGTTGTCGCCGTCGTACGGCACGCCGCAGCCCTGCGGCCCGAGCGTGCCGACGAAGTCGACGTCGGTGTGGCCGGTGGACTGGAGGCGGTTCCAGAGCATCGCCCGCCAGCAGCCGGGCGACCCGGTGATGGAGTCGCCCAGCGGCATGACGCGGACCGGGGTGGCCGCCGCGGCGGCCGGGGGCGTGGTGGCGGTGAGGGCGAGGCCGAGAGCGAGGACCGGCAGCAGCGCGGCGAGCGCGGTCAGCGCGGCGCGCAGGGGGTTTCGGGACATGCGGAAGGGACTCCTGTCACTGTGACGTGGTGGTCGGTGACGGCCCTGAAGCTCCCGTACGCATTGAAGCGCTTCGACGCCTTCGGCTCAACCCTCCGGGTGCCCCCGGTGCCGGTTCCACTCCGGGGCGAGGATCGACATGACTGTGGCGTCCACCCAGTCGTCGCCGTCGCGCAGCACCTGCCGCAGTATCCCCTCGGCGACGAAGCCCACCTTCTCGTAGGCGCGCCGGGCACGGGGGTTGAACGCGAACACCTCCAGGCCGATGCGGTGCAGGCCGAGCTGCTCGAAGCCGTACCCGACGATGAGCCGGACCGCCTCGGTGCCGAGGCCGCGGTCGCGGCCGCCGGGGCCGATCAGCGTGCGGAAGTTGCAGCTGGCGTTGGTCCGGTCCCACTCGTTGAGGACCACCTCGCCGACGCAGGCGCCGCTGGCCCGGTCCACCACGGCGAGGTCGAGCCGGTCGTCCTGGCTGTTGCGGGTGCCGTACCAGGCGCGCAGCCGGGACGGCTCGAACGTCTCGCCGGCCGGGCTGCCGGTCAGCCGGGCCACCTCCGGGTCGGCCAGGATCTCGGCGAGCGCCGGCAGGTCGTCGTCGTGGAACGGGCGCAGCACGACGAGCTCGCCGGTGAGCGTGGGCTTGACGGAGAAGTCGATCACGTGGCGGAATTCTCCGCGCGGCGCGCGTGGTGGCTCAACGGATTTTCGGTCAGTCGCCGTCCACCCGGCGGTCGCGTTTGCGCTGGGACTGGCGCTTCTTCTCGGCCAGACGGCGCTCCTTCGCGCCACGGGAGGGGCGGGTCGGGCGGCGCGCCTTCGGCGGCGGGGCGACGGCCTCGCGCAGCAGCGTGGCCATCCGTTCGCGGGCCGCCTCCCGGTTGGCCAGCTGGGCGCGGTGCTCGCTGGCGGTGACGGTGAGCACGCCGCCGACCAGACGGCCCTCAAGCCGGGCGAGCGCGCGTTCCCGCAGCGCCTCCGGCACGCTCGGCGAGCCGCCCAGGTCGAAGCTCAGCTCCACCCGGGAGTCGGTGGTGTTCACACCCTGCCCGCCCGGGCCGGACGAGCGGGAGAACCGTTCGCGCAGCTCGGCGGCGGGCACCGTGAGCCGATCGGTGACCCGCAGTCCGTCGTCCACTCCCCGAGGCTAGCGCCCGGCGCGGTGACTCGGGGTGGGGGTGGCGCTCGGCGTGGGACCGGCCCGTTCCTCGCCGCCGCCGGACGCCGCGTACGCGGCCGCACCGACGAGCAGCAGGGCGATCACCGCGAGCTTGACGACCACGCCCCGGATCGCGAGCCAGGCGTTGCGCCGGGCGCCGGGGACGCTGGTCCGGATGGTCTGGTAATCCGTCCAGCCGCGTTTCGCGCGCGCGTAGGACGCGCCGACACCGGCGCCGATGATCAGGCCCACCACGAGGAGGGCCGCAATGACAGCTTGCTCCACCTCCGCCAGTATCCATACTCAGCGTAATATTTCTATGCCCCAATGATCCCACGCCGGATATCCGACAGTTCGCACCGATCTTGCGGCGCTTGTGCAGGTCAGCGCCGCGCGGGACGCCGGAGCACCCCGCGCGGGGAGACCGCGCCGGTGGCTCAGCCGCCCCGGCCGATGATGGTGTCGGCGGTCTGCTGGACCTGGTCGATCGGGATGGCGAAGCCGATACCGATGGAGCCGTTGCCGTCGATGGTGGCGATCGCGGTGTTCACGCCGACCACCTCACCGCGCGCGTTCACCAGCGGACCACCGGAGTTACCCGGGTTGATCGAGGCGTCGGTCTGCACCGCGGTGTGCCGGCCGTTGCCGATCCGTACCTGCCGGTTCAGCGCGCTGACGATGCCGGCGGTGACCGTCCCGGCGAGCCCGAGCGGCGACCCGACCGCGAGCACCGGCTCCCCCACCCGCGTCGAGTTCGCCTTTGCCAGCGGCAACGGCGGCAACCCGGCCGACGCTGGCACCTTCAGCACTGCGAGGTCGCTCGCCGGTTCCCGGCCCACCACCTCGGCCGGGAAGCGCCGCCCGTCCGAGGTCTCCACAGTCACCGCGCCGGCGCCGCCCCGGGCCAGGATGTGGTCGTTTGTGACGATGTGCTGCTCGTTGTCGATGGCGAACCCGGAGCCGGACGCGGACGCGCCGGAGCGGCCCCCGACCATCACCGACACCACCCCCGGCACCGTCTTGCCGGCGGCGGTGACCAGCTCGGCCGGCACCGGCGCGGCGGACGCGGCCGTCGGTCCGGGCGCGCCCCGGTCGGCCGCCCAGGTGCCGGCCGCCGCGCCGGAGACGGTGGAGAGCGCCACCACCGCCGCCACGCTCAGCAGCCGGTGCCGCATGCTCCGCCGCCCGGCCTCCGGCCCGCCCCCGGGTACGTCCCGGTGGCCGCGCCCGTCCGGGTCCAGCTCCGGCGAGACGAACCACGGTCCGCGTGGCTCGCCGAGTCCGGTCTGCACTGCCATGCCTGGCTCCTCACGTGTCGTGCGGTAGTGGTGTGCGGGTCAGGGCAGCCGGGAGAACCACCGCAGCGAGCCAGCCGCGGCGCCCATCGCCAGGACCAGTCCGAGGCCGATGAAGCGGGCCGAGACGTCCTGCCGCTCGGTGCGGTAGCCGACCGAGGTGCCGATGTCCTCGTAGACGTCCTTCAGCTCGGCGGTGGTGGACGCCTCGTGGAAGCCGCCGCCGGTCTGCTCGGCGACCGCCCGCAGTGTCTGGCCGTCCACCGGCACCTGGATCGCGCGACCGCCCCGGTCGACCGAGCCGCCGGGCGTGCCGAAGGAGATGGTGTGCACCGGCACCTTCGCGGCGACCGCCTGGTCGGCGGCCTCCATCGGGTCCATGCCGGAGGTGTTCGCGCCGTCGGAGAGGATGATGATCCGGGCCGGCGGCGGGTCCTTGGCGGCGGTGGCGTCCAGGCTCTTCACCGCGCCGAGCGAAGTGCTGATCGCCTCGCCGATGGCGGTGCCCTGCACGCCGGTGATGCCCTCGGCCAGCCGCCCGATTCCGTCGTGCAGCGCCTCCCGGTCGGTGCTCGGCGGCACCAGCACGGCCGCGCTGCCGGCGAACGCGACGAGACCGACGTTGAACTCGTCGGGCAGCCCGTCGACGAACCGCCGGCCCGCCTCCTTGGCCGCGGTCAGCCGGTCCGGGTCCACGTCACCGGCGAGCATCGAGGTGGACACGTCCACCGCGACCATCACCGTGGCGCGCTCCCGGGGCACCCGCACCTCCGCCTCGGGCCGGGCGAACCCGACCACGAGCAGCGCCAGCATGGCGAGGAACAGACCCGCCGGGACGTGCCGCCGCCAGGCCGGGCGGCGCGGGGCGACCCGGTCGAGCAGGCGCAGGTTGGTGAATCGCACCGCGTACCGGCTCTGCCGCCGTTGCAGCACCAGGTAGCCGGCGACCAGCGCGACGACGGCGAGCAGCAGCCAGAGGCGGCCGGGTGACTGCCAGGTCATGCGACACCTCCGCGGGCCGCGGCCGGCACGGTGGCCAGCCGGCGCTGCTCGTGCACGTACCGGACGACGTCCGCGCACCAGTCCCGGTCGGTGCGCAGCGCCAGATGGGTCGCGCCGGCCCGGCGCAGCGTGCGGCGTACCTGGTCGCGCTGCTCGGCGGCGGCGCGCGCGTACCGCTCGCGCAGGCCCGGGTCGCCGGTCCACACCTCGCGGTGCCGGCCGCTCTCCGGGTCGACCAGCGTGATCAGGCCGACGTCCGGCAGTTCCAGCTCGCGCGGGTCGGTCACCTCGACCGCGAGCACCTGGTGCCGTACCGCGAGGCGGCGCAGCGCGGCGGCCCACGGCGGCGGCGCGGCGTCCGGGTCGTCGGGCAGTTCGTCGAGGAAGTCGGACACGATCACCACGAGCCCGCGCCGGGTGGCGACGCGCTGAAGGCCGTCCAGCCCGTCGACCAGGCCGGGCACCGCGTCGGTCCGGCCCGCGCCGGCCGCGCCCGCGCCGTCGGAGTCCGGCAGGTCGCCGGTACGCGGGGCGCCGAGCAGAGCGCGCAGCAGCCCGAGCAGATGGGTACGCCCGCTGCGGGCCGGGAACCGGCGCAACCCGTCCGTGGTGAGCACCTGGGCGCCGAGCCGGTTGCCGACGCCGGCGGTGAGGAAGCCGATCGCCGCCACGGCGGCCACCGCCAGTTCCCGTTTGTCCAGTGTGGACGTGCCGTACTCCATGCTGGGGCTGGCGTCGACGAGCAGCCAGGTGGTCAGTTCCCGGTCCGCGTCGACCTCGCGGACGTGCGGGACGGTGGTCCGGGCGGTGACCGCCCAGTCCATCCGGCGTACCTCGTCCTCACCGGGCCGGTACTCGCGGCTGCCGGCCGCCTCGCTGCCCGGTCCGGGGAGCAGGCCGCGGTACCGGCCGTGCAGCAGGCCGTCGAGCCGCCGGGTCACCGTCAGCTCCAGCCGGCGCAGCCGCTGGTCCGGGGCGAGGTCGGCAAGTCCCGGTTCGGCTCCGCCGGTCATGCCGCCGCCAGGTCGTTCACCGTCTCGGTGGGCCCGTTCACCAGCCGGGGTGGCGGCACCGCCTCGATGACGCGGCGTACCACGTCCTCGCCGGAGATGCCGTCGGCGATCGCGTCGAAGGAGAGCACGAGCCGGTGCGCCAGCACGTCCACCGCGAGTCCCCGGATGTCCTCGGGGAGCACGTAGTCCCGGCCGTGGATGAGCGCCTGCGCGCGGGCGGCGGCCACCAGGCCGAGCGTGGCCCGGGGGCTGGCCCCGTACGCCAGCAGGGGCGCGACGTCGGGCAGGCCGAAGCGCTCCGGGTCGCGGGTGGCGAGGATGAGGCGGACCACGTACTCGGCCAGCGCGTGGTGGACGAAGACGTCCGTCGCGCGGCGCTGGAGTTCGCGCAGCCGGCCCGGGTCGAGCACGGTACGCGCGGTGGGCCGGTCGGTGCTCATCCGGTAGAGGATGGCCAGTTCGTCGGCGTCGCTCGGGTAGTCGACCACGACCTTCATCAGGAAGCGGTCGCGTTGCGCCTCGGGGAGCTGGTAGACGCCCTCGGACTCGATCGGGTTCTGGGTGGCCAGGACCAGGAACGGGTCCGGCACCGGCCAGCTCCGGCCGGCGATGGAGACCTGCCGCTCCGCCATCGCCTCGAGCAGCGCCGACTGCACCTTGGCCGGGGCCCGGTTGATCTCGTCGGCGAGCACCAGGTTCGCCATGATCGGCCCCAGCTCCACGTCGAACTGTTCGGTGGAGGCGCGGTAGATGCGGGTGCCGACGATGTCGGAGGGGACCAGGTCGGGGGTGAACTGGATCCGGGAGAACGTGCCGCCGACCACTGTGGCGAGTGTCTGGGCGGCCAGTGTCTTGGCCACCCCCGGTACGCCCTCCAGCAGGCAGTGCCCGTCGGCGACGAGGGCGGTGAGCAGGCGGTCGACGAGCCGATCCTGCCCGACGATCACGCGTTTGACCTCGACGAGGGTCTGTTCCAGCTCGACGCCGCTCGCGTCGGCGTCGACCGGGCTGAGCACGCTGGCCGGGGTGTCCGAGATGTCCGTCACGGTGCTTGCTTCCCGTGCCGGACCGGCGACAAACGTCGGATTATCGGCCCCTGGGCCGTGGTCGGAGGGCCGGACCGGCAGCATCTCCCCAGCCGGGCGCGAACGGCACGAAGCGGCGCGGCACCGGCCGGACCGGTACGGAACACGACACCGGCCCCCGCCGGAGCGGGGGCCGGTGCGGTGCCGGACGGGTCAGTTGGCGATGACCAGGTGGAACGGCCGGTCCGAGGCGCTGCCGGAGGAGCTGCGCGTCTGCACGAAGACGGCGTTCGGGGTCAGCGTGCGGGGCGCCACCGACACCTCACCGGCCGGCGGCACGTTCGCCGTGTCGTTCGTGCCGATCGTCGCCACGTACGCCTTGGCGGACACGTTGTAGTCCAGCAGCACCTGGTACTGCCCGGGGGACACCCCGACGCCCGGGGCGAACCGGAACGAGGACACCACGTTGCCGGAGTGCTGCAGCAGCGTGCCGTTTGCCGCCACGACGGCCCAGGCGACCTGGCCGGCCGCCGGTGGGGCCAGGGTGGCCCGCATGGCGGTGCGGGCGGCCTGCCGCTCGGCGGCGGTCACCGGCGGCTGCGCCGTGGAGTGCCGGGCACCCGGCTGCGGCTTCGCCTCCGACTGGGCGGCCGCGGCGATCCCGCCAGCGGCCAGGCTGAGCGACAGCGCGGCGAGCGCCACCACCGTCGCCTTTCGCTTCAAGAATGTGGCCATGAGTTCTCCCTTGGTAGACCGTGGTGATACGGCGACTGCGCGCGTCAAATTGCGGATCATCGGGTATCCGCCGGGAGCGCACCGCTCGTGAGCTGGCCTTACTACAGAGAGTCGCGACGTCTCAACCAGGTGGAACCTAGCACCGGAAAATGCGGGCGGTCAATAGCACTATTGCGTGTCCGACCGATCCGCAAAGCTGCCCGGAAATTGCGAGCAACAATTCACGAAATTGTTTCGGAGGGCATCGCGCCGTCCCTGATCCGGGTAGCCTGAGCGCCATGATCACCCTGCCGCGACCGCCCCGCGCGGGCACCCGGAGCGGCCGCCTCGCCACCGTCGCGTGCTGGCTCGCCGTCGCGCCGGTCGCCGCGTGGGCACTGGTACGCCTGACCGGGCTGGAACGCGGCCCGCTGGTGCAGGCGGTCGCGTTCACGCCGTACGTCGCCGCCGTGGCCCCGGTCGTGGCGGTGGCCGCGCTCGCCCTGCGGCGCCGCGCCCCGGCGGTGGTCGCGGTCCTGGCC
>NZ_JBXUOV010000226.1:0-7978 GCF_057196585.1 Micromonospora sp. ATLC20 | reverse complement strand
CCCAGGCGGTCGGCGTCACGCCCAGGCGGGCGGCGGCGGGCCGCTCAGGCGCTCGGCGGCGCGGCGGTGAACGCGGCCCAGGCGTGCGGCGGGAACACCAGCACCGGGCCGGCCGGGTCCTTCGAGTCGCGGACCGCCACCGCGCCGGGCAGCGGCGCCATCTCCACGCAGGCGCCCTCGTCGCCGCTGTGGCTGCTCTTGCGCCAGCGGGCCGGTGTGGGATTCGTGCCGTTCATCTGGTCACCTCTCGTTCAGCAGGCGGAGGAGCTGGTCCCGACTGGCCGCCGGGCTCAGCGCCACGGTCCGCAGGTGCTCCATGATCTTGGCGCAGGTACGCAGGTCACCCGGCCGGTCGAGGACCATCTGCCCGGCGACTGTCTCCACCGAGGCGATGATCGGGTCCTCCGGGTCGGCGAACTCCAGGATGTGCAGCGAGCCCCGGGTGCCCCGGTGGTAGCCGGCGGCGAGCGGGATCACCTGCACCGTGACGTTCGGCAGTTCGGCCATCTTCAGCAGGTGCTGGAGCTGGCCGGACATGACCGAGCGGTCACCGACCGGGCGCAGCAGCGCGCCCTCGTCGATGATGGCGTCGAGGATCGGCGGCTCGGACCCGGAGAGCCGCTGCTGGCGGTCCAGCCGTAGCTGGACCCGTTGCTCCACCTGCTCGTCGGTGAGCGTGTGCGGCCCGCCGCGCATCACCCCGCGGATGTAGTCGGCGGTCTGGAGCAGACCGGGCACCACCGACGGTTCGAAGTTCGCGATGCCGGTGGCCTCGGCCTCCAGCGCGATGAAGTCGATGGTGCGCTGGTCCAGCAGGTACGAATAGGACACCCACCAGCCCGGCTTGCGGGCGTCCTTCGCCAGCTGCACCGCCGCGGCGATGTCGGCCGGGTCCACGCCGTAGCTGGTCAGCAGCGCGCGCACGGTGGCGGGGCTGACGAGCGTCTGCGCGTTCTCGTAGCGGGACAGCGTGCTCCGGGTGCTGTTGATCTCGTCGGCCGCGGCCTCCAGGGTGAGGCCGACGGCCTCCCGGTGGGTCCGCAGGGCGATGCCGAGCCGTCGGGCCCGGGCGGTCTTCGGCGCCATGTATCGATGGTCGCACATCTCGCGGGAAAGCGGGCATGAGAGAAAGTCGATGAGAGTTGCATTCATGCCGGTGAACCTGTCAATGTGTGACGGCGTCCTCACCGCCGGTTGTCGTGGCGACGGTGGTGGTGAGCGACCGGAGGGGATGGGGCGCGCGGTGGTCGGATTCTTCACTCCCCCACGATCCGACCGCCGCGTGCCCCTGCCGGTCCACGAGACGGGGAGGGGTTGCGCGGTGACCAGGTTCCTGGTGGTCCTGACCGACGTGCGTCCGCCGGACGGCAGCCGGCGTGACGAACGGACCAGCCCGGAACGCCGCCGCCAGGTGGTCGGCGCGAGCAGTCGGGAGGCGGCCGACCGGATCGCCGGCGCGTTCATGGCGCTGGGCATGGTGCGGGCCGGCCGGCAGCGCGTGAAGGTCATCGCGGTCGGCCGCCGGCCCCGGCACCCGGCCTTCTGAGACACGCCACTCCGTTACTCCCCGTATATGTCACCTTGACCGTTTGCCACGCGACTCCGCGTCTCCCCGGGTAACGACCACCGCTTGCGGCAACGCACAGTAAGGTCAGTCGGGTGAGCGCCACCGGCGAGCACGGCCAGCCGCAGTCGCGAACGATGAGGTGACCATGACCACCCCAGGCAAGACCCGTGTGGCGATCGTCTTCGGCGGCCGCAGCCCCGAGCACGGCATCTCGTGCGTCAGCGCCGGCAGCGTGCTGGCCGCGCTCGACCCGGACGAGTTCGAGGTGGTCCCGGTCGGCATCACCCGGCAGGGCCAGTGGGTGCTCGCCAGCGGCGACCCGAGCCGGCTCGCCATCGCCGACCGCAAACTCCCCGAGGTCACCGCCGGCTCCGGCGCCGAACTGGTGCTGCGCGCCGACCCCGCCGTCGGCGGCCTGATGGTGCTCGACCCCGCCCAGGGGCCGGTCGCGCTGGCCGACGTGGACGTGGTCTTCCCGGTGCTGCACGGCGCGTACGGGGAGGACGGCACCATCCAGGGCATGCTGGAGATGGCCGACATCCCCTACGTCGGCGCGAACGTCTTCGCGTCCGCCGCGGCCATGGACAAGGAGTTCACCAAGAAGCTCTGCGCCGCCGAGGGCATCCCGGTCGGCCCGTACGCGGTGCTGCGCGCCGGGATGTCGCTCAGCGACGAGGACAAGGAGCGCCTCGGGCTGCCCGTCTTCGTCAAGCCGTCCCGGGCCGGCTCCTCGTTCGGCATCACCAAGGTCGACGACTGGGCGGACCTGGACGCCGCGCTCGTCACCGCGCGGGAGATCGACAGCAAGGTGCTCGTCGAGGGCGCCGTGGTCGGCCGCGAGATCGAGTGCGGCGTGCTGGAGGGCGAGGCCGGTGGCGCGCCGGAGGCCTCCGTGCTCGCCGAGGTGCGGATGATCGGCGATCAGGACTGGTACGACTTCGAGGCCAAGTACATCTTCGCCGACCAGGTCTGCGAGTACGACGTGCCGGCCGACCTGCCCGAGCCGGTCGCCCGGCAGGTGCGCGACTACGCCACCCGGGCCTTCACCGCGCTCGACTGCTCCGGCCTGGCCCGGGTCGACTTCTTCGTGACCCCGCAGATGGATGTCTACCTCAACGAGATCAACACGATGCCGGGCTTCACCCCGACGTCGATGTTCCCGCGGATGTGGTCGGCCAGCGGGCTGGAGTACCCGAAGCTGGTCAACCGGCTGATCCGTACCGCCCTGCACCGCCGCGCCGGCCGCTGACGGCCGGCACCGCCCGCCGGCCGCTGGGCCGGCGGGCGTCAGGCGGAGCAGCCCGAGGGGGCCTGCTTCGCCGAGGGGACCGAGCTGACGATCGTGTCGGAGATCGAGGTCACCCACTGCAGCGGCGGCTCGTACGACTTCGGCATCCGCACCCGGATCGGGGTCTCCCGGTCGACGGTGGTCAGCACCGTGGCGTCGGCCTCCTGCGCCGCGTGCCAGCAGACCTGGTTGACCGTCCACACCTCGTCGGTGGGCGGGAACTCCGCCGGGCTGCCGCCGCAGGCCACGGTCAGCGCCGGGTCGCCGTACGCGGCGTTCTGCTCCGGGCCCGCGGTGACCGGACGCTGCGGCAGGTCACGCACGCTGTCCGGGAGCTGCGACATCAGGGCGCGGCAGAGGATGGTCGGGCGCTCGGCCAGGGCCGGGGCGGGCATCTCGACCGGCGCGCTGGACTGCGCCCGGGGACTCGCCGACGCGCTCGGCGCGGCGTCCGGCGACTCCGGGGCCAGCTTGGCGAACGTGAACCCGGCCACCGCCAGGGTCACCGGCACCGCGACCAGCGTCGCCCAGAGCGCGGCACGGCGGGTGGCGCCGTCCCGGCGGGGGGAGGTGTCCTTCTCGTCCACTTACAGCCGCACCACCGAACACGTGAGGGTGCGGGTGATGCCGGGCACCATCTGCACCTTGCTGACGATGAGTTTGCCGAGCTCGTCGACGGTGTTCGCCTCGGTGAGCACCACCACGTCGTACGGCCCGGTGACGGCGTCGACCCGTACCACGCCGGCCAGGTCCGCGATCAGACCGGCCACGTCACGCGCCCGGCCGACCTCGGTCTGGATGAGGATGTACGCCTGTACCACGACTCGACCTCCGTCCGTCGCCTCCGGGCGACCCGAAGGGTGAAACTACCGTACTGAGCGGCCGTGATCCCTATCGGTTGCCGGTCGGACGCGGTGAGCGAGCACACGCCGGTGCGGACAGGGGTGGGACGTGCGGAACGACGCAGCGGAGCGAGGGGACGGAATGACTGTCACTGATGTCGGCGAGTTCGGCCTGATCGGCCGGGTGACCGCCCGGCTGGCACAGGGACGGAACTGCCTGCTCGGCCCCGGCGACGACGGCGCGGTGGTGGCCGCGCCGGACCGGCGGGTGGTCGCCTCGACCGACGTGCTGGTGGAGGGGCGGCACTTCCGCCGTGACTGGTCGTCGGCGCGGGACGTGGGACACCGGGCGGCGGCGGCCAACCTCGCCGACATCGCCGCGATGGGCGCCACCCCGACGGCGCTGCTCGTCGCGCTCTGCATGCCGGCCGAGCTGGACCCGGCCTGGGCCGAGGAACTGGCCGACGGGCTGGGCGCGGAGGCGGCGCTGGTCGGCGCGAGCGTGGTCGGCGGGGACATGTCCGGCAGCCCGACGCTCACCGTCGCGGTGACGGCGCTCGGCGACCTGGCCGGCCGTGACCCGGTGGTGCGCTCCGGCGCCCGCCCCGGTGACATTGTGGCGCTGGCCGGACGCACCGGCTGGTCGGCGGCCGGCTACACCGTGCTGTCCCGGGGTTTCCGCACGCCGCGGCTGCTGGTCGAGGCGTTCCGCCGCCCCGAGGTGCCGTACGCCGCCGGACCCGCTGCCGCCGCGGCCGGGGCCACCGCCATGATCGACGTGTCGGACGGGCTGCTGGCCGACCTCGGGCACGTGGCGACCGCCAGCGGCGTCGCGATCGACGTGAGCCGCGACGCGTTCGAGGTGCCCCGGCAGATGCGGGACGCGGCGCAGGCGCTCGGCGTCGACCCGTACGCCTGGATCCTGGCCGGCGGCGAGGACCACGCGCTGGCCGCGACGTTCCCGGCGGACGCCGCGCTCCCGGACGGCTGGTTGCCGGTCGGGCGGGTGGCGGCCGGCGCCGGGGTCACCGTCGACGGCGCCGCCTACAGCGGTCCGCGCGGCTGGGACCACTTCCGCCGGACGGCGGAATAGTCGGCACGGCCGCCGGACGGCGGAATAGTCGGCACGGCCGCCGGACGGCGGAATAGTCGGCACGGCCGCCGGACGGCGGAGTAACCGGCGCAGCCGCAGGGCGGAGTGACCGGGCGGGAGTGATCTGCGTCCGACCCCCGGCGGCCGGGCCGGGCCGGCGGCGGTCGTAACCTGGCACGGTGAGCGAGATCGAGATCCGGGAGCGGCGCTTCGACGCGCCCGAGTCGCAGGCGCTGATCCGGGCGGCGCTGGCCGACCTCGGCGCCCGGTACGGCGGCAGCGGCGACGAGACCCCCGTCGACGCGGCCGAGTTCACCCCGCCGGACGGCACGTTCCTCGTCGCCTACCTGGACGGGCGGCCGGTCGGCTGCGGCGGCTGGCGCAGCCACGGCGAGGACGGCGACACGGCCGAGCTGAAGCGGATGTACACCGACCCGGCGGCCCGGGGCCGGGGCGTGGCCCGCGCGGTGCTCGGCGCGGTCGAGCGGTCCGCCCGCGACCACGGCCGCAAGCGGATCGTGCTGGAGTGCGGCGACAAGCAGCCCGAGGCGATCGCCATGTACACCTCGGCCGGCTACGAGCGGATCCCGAACTTCGGCTTCTACAAGGACGCCCCGGGCTGCCTGTCGTACGGCCGCACCCTCTAGCCGACGGTGATGCGGATCTGGCTCGCGGCGCGGCGGGCGGCGTCCGCCGCCTCGTCCGGGGTGGTGCCCCAGGTCATCAGGTGCCCGCTGCGGTGCGCCGAGGAGAGCAGCTCCGGCACGGTCTGGCCGACCTTCGTCTCCACCTGCACGTCGAGCACGCCGGGCACCCGCAGCGCGTCCCGGCGACCGTCGATCGCGGTGACCCGGCCGGGCGGGGCGAGAAGGAACTCGATCGCCGCCGCGCCGGTCGCCCGCGCCGGCAGCTCCGGCCGTTCGCCGCGAAGGATCCGCAGGTACGCCTCGATGACGTCCCGCTCGTAGGCGATCGAGATGAGCGCGGTGATCATGTCGCCGGGCATCCGGGCCGCGCACTCCACCAGCGTCGGCACGCCGTCGGCCAGGATCCACTCGCTGTGCAGCATGCCGCTGCGGAAGCCGGCCGCCTCGGCGAGGCGTACCGCGGCGGCGCGCAGCGCGTCGTTCGCGTCGGCGGGCAGCGCGGACGGCACGGTGTGGCCGGTCTCGACCGGGTAGCGGCCACCGGCGATCCGCTTGTCGGTGACGTTGGCGAAGACCACCTCGCCCTCGGCCACGAGCAGCTCCACGCTGTGCTCGGAACCGACCAGCAGTTCCTCGACCAGCACGCCGGTGGGCAGGCCGCGCTCGGTGGCCTCGGCCGGGTCGGGCGGGGCGGCGCTGGCCGCCCAGCGGGCCGTCACCTCGGCCGCGTCGGTGATCAGCTGCACGCCCAGGCTGCCCGAGCGGCGGGTGGGCTTGAGCACGCACCGGCCGCCGTGCGCCTGCGCGAACTCCACCGCCCGCGCCGGGTCGTCGACCAGCTCGTACGCCGGGTTGGCGAGCCCGATCCGGTCGGCGAGCAGCCGCATCCGGTGCTTGTCGGAGAAGACGTCGGCGGCCTCGACGCCGGCGCCGGGCAGGCCGAGCCGTTCGGCGAGCCGGGCGGTGGCGCCGACCGCGTACTCCAGGCCGGGCAGGACCAGCCGGGCGTCGGCGAGGCCGGGCTCGCGGGCGAGCAGGGCGTCCGGGTCGAAGCCGGTCTGGTACTCGGCCGCGACGAGACGCCCGATCATCGGCAGCCGCTCGGCGAACCGGGCCAGGTCGCGGCGGGCGATCACGTCCGGCTCCTCGACCAGCACCACGCTGCCCGGCGGCAGCTCCTGGTCGAACCAGCTCAGCGAGCCGAACGACGCGCCCACCACCACCAGTTGCTCGCGACCCAGATCGAGGTCCACCGGTCATCCTCCCCACGGCTCGCGCCGGAACCGGACGGCCGGCGCAGCAGCACCCTAACCGGCCGGATCGAGGCGGTCGCCGTACGGTCGGTCAGGGGTGCGGGGGCGGGTCGGCCGATACCGGGCCGGTGGGCACGGCGGGTCGCCGGACACGACAGAAGCCGGCGGACCCCGAAGGGATCCGCCGGCGACCGACGATGTTCCGGTGGCGCTACCGCGTCAGGCGCGGGTGACCTTGCCGGCCTTGATGCACGAGGTGCAGACCTTCAACTTCTTGGTGTTGCCGCCACCGGCCGGGGTGCGCACCGACTGGATGTTCGGGTTCCAGCGGCGGTTGGTCCGCCGGTGCGAGTGGGACACGTTGTGGCCGAAGCCCGGCCCCTTGCCACAGACGTCGCACACGCTAGCCACGGGATACTCCTGGGATTGAAACGTTCATGAGGTCGCCGCCAGGCGCTGCCCGGGCAACCTGGTCAGGTTACCCGATGACAGTCGGTACGCCCAACCGGCCCTTTCGCGAGCCCACCCAGCGTACCGGCGTCCCGGCCGGGCCGTCCGCCGGGGCGGACACGCGGCGACGACCCCGGCGCGTGTCGGTGTGCGCCAGTAGGCTTCCCGACGTGCTGGAGACCCTCGACGCCGCAGCGGTACGCCGCTGGTGCGCGAGCGGGCTGGCCGCCCTCCGGGCCCACCAGGGCGAGATCGACGACCTGAACGTCTACCCGGTGCCCGACGGCGACACCGGCACCAACCTGGTGCTCACGTTCACCTCCGCCCAGCAGGCCCTGGCGATGGACCTCGGCACGCTCCCCGACGACGGGCACACCCCGCACGGGCATGCGCTGCGGCTGATGGCCCGGGGCGCGCTGCTCGGGGCGCGCGGCAACTCCGGGGTGATCCTCTCGCAGATCCTGCGCGGTCTCGCCGACACGCTCGCCGCCGTGCCCGCGGTGCGCGGGCGGCAGCTCGCCGAGGCGCTGGCCGACGCCACCACCGCCGCCTACGCCGCTGTCGCCCGGCCGGTCGAGGGCACGCTGCTGAGCGTGGTCGCCGCCGCGGCGCACGCGGCTCGCCGGGCGGACAGCGACGACCTGCGCGCCGTGGCCAGGGCCGCGAGCGAGGCGGCGGCGCACGCGCTGGCGCGTACCCCCGAGCAGTTGCCGGAGCTGGCCCGCGCCGGCGTGGTCGACGCCGGCGGGCGCGGCCTGTGCCTGCTGCTGGACGCGCTGGTCGAGGTGATCACGGGGGAGAGCCCGGGCCAGCCGGCGCCCGCGCCGCCCGCGCCGCC
>NZ_JBXUOV010000225.1:0-8056 GCF_057196585.1 Micromonospora sp. ATLC20 | reverse complement strand
GCGCGGGCCAGTTCCGGCCGGTCGGCGGCCCCGTCGAGGCTGGCGGCGAGCGCCCGCACGGTCGGGTGGCGGAACAGGTCGAGCATGGTGATCGAGCGGCCGGTGGCCTCGGTGAGGCGGGCGTGCACGGCGGCCAGGGCCATCGAGTGGCCGCCGATGTCGAAGAAGTTGTCGCTCACGCCGACCGCGTCGCGGCCGAGCACGTCCCGCCAGATCCCGGCGATCAGCTCCTCGGTCGCGGTGAGCGCGTCCGACCCGGCGGGCAGCGGCGCGCGGGCCGGTTCGGCGGTGGCGACGCTCATCGCGCCGAGCGCCGCGACCCGTACCGCCGGGCGGGGCAGCTCGGGCGCGACCTCGGCGGCCGGGGCGTCCGGGTCGGCGGCGAGCGCGCCGACCAGGGCGGCCAGGTCGGTCAGGAGCGCGTCGATCCGGTCGCCGGTGAACAGGTCCGGGTTGTGCACCACCTCGACGCCGGCCCGGCCGTCGCGCTCCACCACGTAGACGGTCAGGTCGAACGGTGACCCCGGCTTCGGCACCGACACCGGCTCGACGGCAAGGCCGGTCAGCGTCAGCCGCGGCGCGACGAAGTTGAGCACGTTGAACAGCACCTGCACCAGCGGGGCGCGGGAGGTGTCCCGGCCCACGCCGAGCGCCTCGACGATGCGTTCCAGTGGCGCGCCCGGGTGGGCGGTGACCTCGTGCAGTTCGGCGGCGGCCCGGTCGACCTGCTCGGCGAAGCTCGCGCCGCCGGAGCGGACCCGCACCGGCACGGTGTCGATGAAGAACCCGATCACCTCGTCGAACGCGGCCAGCCGCCGGTCCGCGACGATCGCGCCGAGCACGTGCTCGTCGCCGCCGGTGACCCGCCGCAGCAGTTCGCCGAACGCGGCAAGCAGCACCGCCGCGACAGTGGTGCCGCGCCGGGCGGCCAGGTCCCGCACGGCCCGGTCGGCGGTCTCGTCCAGCCGGACCGCGGCCTCCGCGCCGGCGTACGTCTGCACGGCCGGGCGGGGACGGTCGCGGGGCAGGTCCAGCACCGTGGGCGCGCCGGCCAGGTGCGCGGCCCACCAGGCCAGGTCGGTCTCGCCCCGGCGCCGGTCCCGGTCGGCGCGCCACACCGCGTAGTCGGCGTACGTGGCCGGCAGCGGCGGACGGCCCGGCACCGACCGGCCGAGCGCGCGGGCGTACGCGAGCGCCAGCTCGTCGTAGAGCAGCGCCTCCGACCAGCCGTCGAAGACCGCGTGGTGCACGGTGACCGCGAGCACGTGCTCCTCGGCGGCGAGCCGGTACACGGTCACCTGCCAGGGCGGCCCGGTGGCCAGGTCGAACGCGTGCCCGGCGCCGGCCGCGAGCATGCCGGCCAGTTCGGCGTCCGGGTCGGCGGCGCCGGTCAGGTCGACCACCGGCACCGCCACGTCGGTGGGTTCCTCGCGGACCGCGTACGGCACGCCGCCGTTCTGCGGTATGCGCCAGCGCAGCACGTCGTGCCGTTCCGCGACGGCCCGCAGCGCGGCGCCGAGCGCGGTGACGTCCAGCGGCCCGCGCAGCCGGTGCGCGACGGCGATGTTGTACGGCGCGCTGGACGGCGCGAGCTGATCCATGAACCACAGCCGCCGCTGCGGCGGCGACAGCGTCGGCGGGTTGCCGGTGGTGAGCCCGTCGGCGTCGGCGGGGTCGGCGGGGTCGGCGGCGCGGACCCGGTCGACGAGCGCGGCGAACGTGCGGTCGGCGAACAGCACCCGCGTGTCCACCTGCCGGCCCAGTTCCGCGCGCAGCGCCGCGACCAGCCGCATCGCGGCGATGGAGTTGCCGCCGGCGGCGAGGAAGTCGCTGTCCGGGGCGGGCACGGCGCCGAGCAGCCGGGTCCAGGCACGCCGGACCGCCGCCGTCACCGGGTCGTCGTCGGCGGACGCGTCGGCCACGGCGGCCGGGGCGGCCGCGGCCAGTTCGCGCAGCGCCGGCCGGTCCAGCTTGCCGGTGGTCGCGCTGACCGGCAGCGCGTCCAGCCGCACCGTCCGGGCCGGAAGCATCGCGGTGGTCAGCCGCGTCGTCGCGTACGCCCGCAGCTCGTCGTCGTCCGGTGCGCCGGCCGGGGTGAGGAACGCGACCAGCTCGGCGCCGGCCGGGCCGGGCACCGCCTCCACCGCGACACGCTCGACGCCCGGGCAGGCGGCCAGCACCGCCTCGATCTCGCCCAGCTCGATGCGCTGGCCGCGCACCTTCACCTGCCGGTCGGCGCGGCCGAGGTAGACGATCCGGCCGTCCGGGCCCTGCCGGACCAGGTCGCCGGTGCGGTAGAGCCGCTCGCCGGGTGCCTCGCCGAACGGGTCGGGCACGAACCGCTCGGCGGTCAGGCCGGGCCGGTTCAGGTACCCGTCGGCCAGGCCGGGCCCGCCGATCAGCAGCTCGCCGGTCTCCCCCGCCGGCACCGGACGCAGGTCGGCGTCGACCACGTACGCCCGGTGGTTGGGCAGCGGCCGGCCGATCGGCATCGGGTCGGTGTCGGCCGGGGTCAGGTCGCAGGCGACCGCCAGCACCGTGGTCTCGGTCGGGCCGTAGCCGTTGAGGAACCGCCGGCCCGGCGCCCAGCGGGCGACCAGTTCGGCCGGGACCGCCTCGCCGCCGCAGAGCAGCACCCGCCACGACGGGAACCCGGCCGGGTCCAGCAGCGCCAGCACGGTCGGGGTGATGAAGCCCCAGGTGACCTCGTGCGCGGCGACGAACCGGGCCAGCCGTACCGGGTCGGCCCGGTCGTCGGCGCCGAGCAGCTGCACCGCGCCGCCGAGCGTGAGCGGCACGAACAGGTCCATCGTGGCCGCGTCGAAGCCGAGCGAGGCGATGCCGAGGCTGCGGACCGAGGCGTCGGCGCCGGTCAGCGCGCTCACTCCGGTGACGAACTCGACCGCGTTGCGGTGGGTGGTCAGCACGCCCTTCGGGCGGCCGGTGGAGCCGGAGGTGAAGAGCACGTACGCCGGGTCGCCGGGGCGGGCGGGGCAGGGCGCGAGCGGGGCCGGGCCGGGCAGGCCGAGCCCCGTCACGCCGGGTTCGTCGCCGAACTCGGCCGCCGCCGCGTCGCCGACCACCACGCGGACGCCCGCGTCGCGGGCGATCCCGCGCAGCCGGGCCCGGGGGCCGCCCGGCTCCAGCGGCACGTACGCGGCGCCGGCGAGCAGCACGCCGACCACTGTCACCACCAGGTCGGGGGTACGCGCGCCGCACACGCCGACCCGGTCGCCCCGGCCGACGCCGTGCTCACGCAGCGCGGCGGCCACCCCGGCGGCCCGGTCGACGAGCTGCCGGTAGGTGAGCCGGGTGTCCCACTGGCGCACCGCCACCGCGTCCGGGGTGCGGGCCGCCTGCGCGGTGATCAGGTCGGCCAGGGTGGCGTCCGGCCACGGCAGGTCCGGGCCGTGGACGGCGCTGACGGTCAGGGTGTCGGTCACCGGAGTGCTCCAAGGTGCTCGGCCGGGTCGGTGATCTGGAGGCGCAGTTCGCTGACGTAACCGCGGCCCCGGGCGTCGGGCACCCACGCCTCGGTGGGTGCGGGCAGCAGTTCGGAGACCACCACCGGCACGTCCGGGCCGGTGCGCAGCGCGGCGTCGACCATCGCGCACAGCGACTGCGCGTACAGCGGGCCGGTCAGGTCCACGTAGCAGGGCTTGATCTCGGTGCCGACCTTGACGAACACCCGCTCGGGCAGACCGGTCTCGGCGCGCCAGCGGCGTACCGCCAGGTAGCGGGCGGTCTCGTCGGCGTGGCCGCCCAGCCCGCACGCCCCGGCCGTGGTGCGCCAGGTACGCCGGGCCACGACCAGCCGGTCGATGGTGATGCGGGGCGTGTACGCGGCGGCGCCGAGCAGCTTGAACGCATCGAGCAGCAGCGAGCCGAGCAGCGTGGCGAACACCTCCATCAGCGGCCAGCGGGCGCCGTCGGGGAAGACCGCGGTGAGCTGGTCGCCGGTCCGCTCGACCACCACTGCGGTGGCCGGGACCAGGCGGTCCACGTCGGCGCCGTGCGCGGTGTCGATGCCGAGCTGGCGGTCCGCCGGGCCGGTCAGCGCGTACGTGGTCCGGGTGGTGCGGCGGGGGAAGCTGTCCGGCCAGAGCACCCGCAGCCGGACCGGGCCCAGGTCGGTGTCGAGGTCGGCGCGCAGCGCGGCCGGGTCCGGGTGGAACGGGCTGAGCACCGCGCTGTCGAACGCCACCGAGGCGGGGTGCAGCTCGCCGAGCACCAGCAGGAAGTCGCCGCGTTCGACGGCCTCCGGCGAGGCGGCGCTGAGCTGCACGTCGGGGTTGTGCAGCCGGGCCGACGGCCAGCCGGGCCGCGCCGCCGGGAACAGCTCCCGGGCCCGCTCGGTCAGGTCCGCGGCGCGCAGCCGCAGCTCCGCCTGCCCCTCCGGCAGGTCGGCCAGGCCGAACAGCTCGGCCCAGCGCGCGGTGAGCGTGGCGCCGGCCCGGCCGATCGGGCCGTCCGGGGCGACGAGCGTGCCCTGGGCCAGCAGCCACAGGTCGGCCAGCCCCACCGGGCCGTCGGCGGCCAGTTCCTCGTGCAGCTCGGTGAAGAGCTCGCCGCAGCGGGCGGCCACCTCGCCTGTGAACCAGCGGGCGGTACGCAGCACCACCGCCATCGGCTCGGCGAGCGCGTCGATGACCGCCGACCCGATCCGGAACTCCAGGTCGCGGGCGGTCTCCTCGTAGCAGACGGTGCGGGCGGCGTACATCTGCCCGCTGTGCCGGGTGGCCGGGCGCCCGGTGACGGCGGTGAACCCGGCGTTGAGCGCGGCGAGCGCGGCGCCGAGCCGGTCCGGGTCGCCGGCCGCGGCGGCCACCTCGTCGCGGGCGGCGCGCAGCCGGCCGAACTCGGCCGCCGTGGCGGCGCGGACCGGCTCGTCGCCGATCGCGGCGATCCGCGCTTCGAGCACCCGCTCGGCGTCCGGTGCGATCGGCAGGTTCGCGCCCCAGCTGAGCCGGCCGCGCTCGACCCAGCGGTCGAGCAGCAGGTAGACGTCGTCGGCGCCGTGCACCTCACCGGCGTCGCACAGCCGCTGCGCCAGTTCCACAGCGGGCGTCCGCCCGTCGCAGGCGCCGAGCACCAGCGCCTCGACCGGGGTCAGCGCGATCGGCGGGTGCAGCGGCCAGCGCAGTTCCCGCCCGACGACGGTCAGGTGCGGCTGCAGGGCGGGCGCCCACCAGCGCCGCACCGCGAGGTCGTCGGCGAGCCGGTCGGCGTACGCGATGAGCGCCCACGCCTCGAAGTACACCCGACGCCGGTGCACCAGCGCGTCGCCGGGCACGGTGTGCACCCCGCGGAGGGAGGTCTCGAACGTGCCCCAGCAGACCGGGCCGAAGAAGCCGATGGTCTCGGCCTTGCCGCAGTAGCGCTGCCAGTAGCGCAGCAGGCTCAGCTCGCGCTTGCGGCGGCGCACGTTGCGCACCTGCGGGTCGGTGCGCAGCAGCCCGTCCAGCGCGATCAGCATGTCCGGGTTCTGCCAGGTCACCGCCTCGCGCAGCAGCGGGTCGGCGGCCAGCTCACCGGCCACCGCGGAGGACTCGGCGAACGCCTCGGCCAGCGCCTTGCCGAACACCTCGAGGCCGGTGTCGCCGGCGAGCAGCGCGTCCGCGGCGGCGGCGCAGTCCGGCGCGGCGAACCGGTCCAGCCCGGCGGCCGGGAACCCGGCGGTACGCAGCACCACGTCCCGCCACACCGACCAGCCGGTGTCGCCCAGGGGCAGCAGGTGGCTCACCGGTGGTCCTCCCGCCCGGCGTCGGTGATGTGCAGGCGCAGCTCGCTGAAGTAGCGGCGGCCCGCCCCGTCCGGCACCCACGCCTGCTCCGGCGCGGGCAGCATCTCGCTGACCGTGAACGACACGTCGTCGCCGCCGTCGACCCGGGCGGCGCGCACCATCGCGCACAGCGTGGTGGCGAACGCCGGCGCGGACAGGTCCACGAAGCACGGCTTGGTCTCGGTGCCGAACTTGACGTACACCTGCTCGGGCAGACCGAGGCGGCGGCGCCAGTCCCGGACGGCGAGGAACCGGTCCCGCTCGCCGTTCGGGACCGCGAGGCCGCTCTCGCCCACTGTGGTCCGCCACGTCTGGCGGGCCAGCACCAGCCGGTCCACGGTGATCCGGGGCGTGTACGGCGCGGCGGCGACCAGCTTGAACCCGTCCACGGCGTGCGCGCTGAGCGGCTCGGCGAAGATCTCGACGAGCGGCCAGCGCTGACCGTCCGAGGCGGTGGCGACCAGTTCGCCGTCCACCTCGTCGACGACCAGGTCGACGGTGGGCAGCACGCGTGCCGGGTCGGCGCCCGGCGCGTCGAGGAACGCCAGGTGCCGGTCGGCCGGGCCGGTCAGCGACTCGGCGGTACGGCTGGTCCGCCGCGGCCAGTCGGCCGGGAACAGCAGCCGGACCCGCCGCTGCCCCATGTCCACCGCGAGCGCGTCGCGCAGCCGCTCCACGTCCGGGTGCGACGGGGTGAACACCGCGCAGTCGAACGACGACCAGGCGGCGTGCAGTTCGCCGAGCACCACCGTGTAGTCGCCGCGCCGCAGCGCTTCCGCGTCGGTGGCGCAGATCTGCAGGTCGGGGCTGTGCATGGCGGCGTTCGACCACTCGGGCCCGTCGCCGGGGAACACCGCGTCGATCCGGCCGGCGAGGTCGGCCGCGCGTAGCCGTACGTCGGTGGTGCCGGCGGGCAGCGTGTCCAGGCCGAACAGTCCGGCCCAGCGGGCGGCGAAGTCCGCCGCCACCGCGTCGACCGGTCGTTCCCCGTCACCCCAGAACATCCCCTGGGCCAGGAACCACAGGTCGGCCAGCGGCACCGGGGCGCCGGACTCGGCGCGCAGCTCCTCGTACAGGCCGCGCAGCACGTCCAGGTAGGCGCGGGCGAGCGCGTTGGCCAGCCAGCGGGCGGCGCGCAGCAGCACGTCCAGCGGGGCGGCCAGTTCGGACAGCAGCGGCGCGCCGAAGACCACGTCGAGGTCGCGGGCGCTGTCCTCGTAGCAGACCGTGCGGCCGGCGTACATCTGCCCGGCCCGGCGTACCGCGGGCACACCGGTCAGCTCGGTGAACGTGGCGTCGAGCGCGTCCAGGGCGGTCCGCAGCCGGTCCGCGTCACCGGCCGCGGCGGCGACGTCGTCGCGGGCGGCACGCAGCCGGTCGAACCCGGCGCGTGCGGCGGCGCGGGCCGGCTCGTCGCCGATCGCGTCGATCCGGTCGGCCAGCACCCGCTCGGCGTCCGGGCTCACCGGCAGGGCCGCGTCCCAGGTGATCAGTTCCCGCTCGACCAGCCGGTCGAGCAGCGCGTAGCCGTCCTCCGGGCGGCGCAGCCCGATCGCCGGGTCGGTGACCAGGTCGGCGGCGGCGCGCCGGCCGTCGGCCGCGCGCAGCAGCGCGGCCTCCACCGGGGTCAGCGTCAGCGCCGGCCTGCCGGGCCGCAGCACGTCGCGGTCCCGAACCGCCAGGTGGGCCCGCAGCATGGGCGGCCACCACCGGCGCACCGCCAGGTCCGCGCCGATCCGTTCGGCGTACGCGGACAGCGCCCACGACTCGAACCACACCCAGCGCCGCCGGGTCAGGCTGTCGCCGGGGTTGACTCGGGCAACCTCCGGCTGCGCGGGATCGACTGTGACCCAGCAGCTGGGGCCGAAGAAGCCGACGGTCTCGTTCTTGCCGCAGTAGCGCTGCCAGTACTTCAGCAGCGCCCGTTCCCGGTCGCGTCGGCGCACGTTGCGGGCCGCGTCGGCGCCGCCGCGCACCAGCCCGTCGAACGCGACGAGGGCGCCCCGGTTCTGCCAGGTGACCGCCTCGCGCAGCAGCGGGTCGGCGGCCAGCTCGCTGAACCGCTGCGCGCCGGCGCGCAGCGCCTCCTCGAACTCCTTCGAGAACCGGTCCTCACCGGCGCCGGTGGTCAGCAGCTCGTCGGCCGCGGCGGCGGCCCGGGGCGCGGCGAACAGATCCAGCCCGTCGGCCGGGAAACCGGTGGTCCGCAGCACCGCGTCGCGCCACACCGACCAGCCGGTGTCGCCGAGCGGAACCCGGTGCGCGGCGCCGGCG
>NZ_JBXUOV010000224.1:0-8103 GCF_057196585.1 Micromonospora sp. ATLC20 | reverse complement strand
CCCCGGCGCCGCAGGCGTCCCGGGCGCCCCGGACGCGACGGGCGCCGCCCCGGCCCCGCTGCCCCGATCGGCGCCGGTCACCATCTCGATCCCCCGCGTCGGGGTGCAGGCGCCGATCATGTCGCTCGGCACGAACCCGGACGGCACGGTCCAGGTGCCCCCGCTGGACCAGGCCATGAACGCCGGCTGGTACTCCCCCGGCGCCAGCCCGGGCGAGGCCGGCAACGCGGTCATAGTGGGTCACGTCGACTCCGCCCAGCTCGGCCCGGCGGTGTTCTTCAACCTCGGCGCGCTGGTGGCGGGCGACACCATCGTGGTGGCCCGGCAGGACGGCTCGGCCGCCACGTTCACGGTGCGGGAGGTCGCGTCGTACCCGAAGACCGCCTTTCCCGCCGCGCAGGTCTACGGTCCGTCGGACGTCCCCGCCCTGCGCGTGGTGACCTGCGGCGGGGTGTTCGACAAGACGGCCGGGAGCTACCTGAACAACATCGTCGTCTACGCGGCGATGACGAGCTGAGGGCCGGAACGGCAGTGGCCCGGCGGTCGGGGAACCGACCACCGGGCCACTCGTGCGTCAGCGTCAGGCCGCCGCCGAGGTCCGGACCAGGGTACGGATCTGGCGCAGCAGCACCGACAGCGCGGACAGGTCGGCGCGGGACTCGTCGAACTCCCCCATCGCCCGGTGCGCCCGGTGGATCGAGGTGGCGTTCGCCTGCTCCCACTCCTGCACCCGCTCCACCGGCGGCACGTCCTCCGGCGTGGACCCGAGCACCTCCGCGGTGAGCGCGGCCAGCGCGGCGTACAGGTCGTAGCGCAGCGCCATCCGGGCCAGGGTCTGCCACCGGTCCTCGCGGGGCAGCAGGGAGATCTTCGACAGCAGCGAGTCGACCCGGAACCGGTCGGAGAGCACGAAGTAGACCGAGGCCACCTCGCTCACGTCCCGCCCGGTGCCCTGCGCCGTCTCGACGATGTCCAGCAGGCCGAAGCTGTACATCAGGCGGGTCGCCTGCTCGGCCAGGTCACGCGGCAGCCCGCGCTCGACCAGCGACTCGATGTGCGCCGCGATGGCCTCCCGCTCGGTGCCCCAGAACCGGTTCTCCAGGTCCGGCAGGAGCCGGGCCACACCGTCGCGCAGCCGGGCGATCTCCGCCGGCACGTCGATCGGCGAGCGCCGGTTGGTGACCAGCCAGCGCACCGCGCGGTCGAGCAACCGCCGGGTGTCCAGGTAGACGGCGGTCTGCAACTCGGGCGAGACCTTGTTGTCGAGCGCCTCGACCGCGTCCCACAGGTCACGCAGGCCGAACACCTCGCGGACCACCACGTACGCCCGGAGCACGTCCGCCGCGGAGGCGGCCGTCTCCTCGACCACCCGGAAGACGAACGAGATGCCGCCCCGGTTGATCGCCTCGTTGACCAGGACCGTGGTGACGATGTCGCGGCGCAGGCGGTGCCGGCCCATCCGCTCGGCGAAGCGCTGCCGCAGCGGCGTCGGGAAGTAGTTGACCAGGACGTCGGTCGTCCACTCCTCGTCCGCCAGGCCCTCGCCGACGATCTCGCGCTCCAGCACGATCTTGACGTACGCGAGCAGCACCGCGAACTCCGGCGCGGTCAGGCCGCTCTCGGTGCGGACCGCCAGTTCCTCGTCCGAGGGCAGCGCCTCCAGTGCCCGGTTCAGCGCGCCGGACCGCTCCAGCTCGTTGATCATGCGCCGGTGCACCGGGAGCAGCGAGGCGGCCTGGGCCTGGGCGTTGTTGAGCGCCCGGGCCTGGTCGTAGTTGTCCCGCAGCACCAGCTCGGCGACCTCGTCGGTCATCTGGGCCAGCAGCTCGTCGCGCTCCGGCCGGTCCAGCTCACCGTCGGCCACCGCCGTGTTGAGCAGGATCTTGATGTTGACCTCGTGGTCGGAGCAGTCCACACCGGCCGCGTTGTCGATGAAGTCGGTGTAGATGCGGCCGCCGGTCGAGGCGTACTCGATCCGGCCCTGCTGGGTGAAGCCCAGGTTGCCGCCCTCGCCGACCACCCGGCAGCGCAGGCCCTTGCCGTCCACCCGGATGGCGTCGTTTGACTTGTCCCCCACCTCGGCGTTGGTCTGGCTGGACGCCTTCACGTAGGTGCCGATGCCGCCGTTCCAGAACAGGTCGACCGGCGCGGTGAGGATCGCCTTCATCAGCTCCTGCGGGCTGAGCTGCGTGACGTCCTCGTCGAGGCCGAGCACCGCGCGGACCTGCGGCGAGATCGGCACCGACTTCGCCGTACGCGAGTGGACGCCGCCGCCTTCGGAGATCAGCTCGCGGTCGTAGTCCTCCCACGACGAGCGCGGCATGTCGAACAGCCGCTTGCGTTCCTCCCAGGACCGGGCCGAGTCCGGATCCGGGTCCAGGAAGATGTGCCTGTGGTCGAACGCGGCCACCAGCCGGATGTGCTTCGACAGCAGCATCCCGTTGCCGAACACGTCGCCGGACATGTCGCCGACGCCGACCACAGTGAAGTCCTGCGTCTGGGTGTCGTGGCCCAGCTCCCGGAAGTGCCGCTTGACCGACTCCCAGGCGCCCCGGGCGGTGATGCCCATCTTCTTGTGGTCGTAGCCGGCCGAGCCACCGGAGGCGAACGCGTCACCCAGCCAGAAGCTGTGCGCCTCGGAGATCTCGTTGGCGATGTCGGAGAACGTCGCCGTGCCCTTGTCGGCGGCCACGACCATGTACGGGTCGTCGCCGTCGTGCCGGACCACGTCGTCGGGCGGCACGATCTCGCCGCTGACGATGTTGTCGGTGACGTCGAGCAGCGCGGAGATGAACTCCTTGTAGCAGATCACCGCCTCGTCCCGGTCGCCCGGCTTCTGCTTGAGCACGAAGCCGCCCTTGGCGCCGACCGGCACGATCACCGCGTTCTTCACCATCTGCGCCTTGACCAGGCCGAGCACCTCGGTCCGGAAGTCCTCGCGCCGGTCGGACCAGCGCAGGCCGCCGCGGGCCACCGGCCCGTAGCGCAGGTGCACGCCCTCGAACCGGGGCGAGTAGACGAAGATCTCGAACTTGGGCCGCGGCGCGGGCAGGTCCGGGATGGCCTGCGGGTCCAGCTTGAACGCCACGTACGCCTTGGGCCGCCCGCCCACCGGCTTCTGGTAGAAGCTGGTGCGCAGCGTGGCCTGGATCAACGTCAGGTAGGCCCGCAGGATGCGGTCCTGGTCGAGGCTGGCCACCTCGTCCAGCGCCTCGCCGATCGCGTCGACCAGCTCGCCGCTGCGCTGCCGCCGCTCGTCGAGCGTGGTGGCGCCCGGGGCGAACCGGGTCTCGAACAGCTTCACCAGCAGTTCGGCGATCTGCGGGTACGCGATGAACGTCTGCTCCATGTACTCCTGGGAGAACACGGTCCCGGCCTGGCGCAGGTACTTCGCGTACGCGCGCAGCACGACGACCTGCCGCCAGGTGAGCCCGGCCCGCAGCACCAGCTCGTTGAAGCCGTCCACCTCGGCCTCGCCCCGCCAGGCGGCGGCGAAGGCGTTCTCCACGTGCGGACGCACCTCGGCCAGGTCCTGGTGCCGTTCGGGCAGCTCCAGACCGAAGTCGTAGAGCCAGATCCGGCCGTCGACGCGCTCCACCTCGTACGGGTGCTCGTCGACCACCTTCACGCCGAGCGAGTGCAGCACCGGCAGCACGGCGGAGAGCATCATCGGCTCGCCGTACCGGTAGACCTTGAACCGCACGTCCATCGCCTCGTCGGCGTCGGCGGCGCGGGCGGCGTACGGACGCGGCGGCGCCTGCTTGCGGAACAGGTGCATCTCCAGCTGGCCGGGCTCCTCCAGCAGCTCCAGCTTCGCCAGGTCCTTCATCGCCTCGTACGGCGTGTGCCCGTCCTTGTAGCCCTCCGGGAACGCATCGGCGTACCTGGCGAAGAGGTGCTTGGCCTGCTCGTCGCCGAGCTTGCGTTCCAGCACCAGCCGGTAGTCGTCGTCCCAGAGCCGGGTCGCGTCGGCCAGTTCCTCGGCGAGCAGGTCGGCGTCGATGTCACCGGGCGGGTTGTTCGGGTCGGTACGCACGATGAAGTGCACCCGGGCCAGCATCGACTCGGTCACCCGGGTGGTGTAGTCGACGCCGACGCCGTTCAGCTCGCGCAGCAGGATGTCCTGCATGCGCAGCCGGTTCTGGGTGGTGAAGCGGTCCCGCGGCAGGTAGATCAGGCAGGAGATGAACCGCCCGTACGCGTCGCGGCGCAGGAACACCCGAAGCTGCCGGCGACCCGCCATCCGCAGTACGCCGATCACCGCGTGGTAGAGGTCGTCGGTCTTGATCTGGAACAGCTCGTCGCGCGGGTAGGTCTCCAGGATCTGCAGCAGGTCCTTGCCGGAGTGGCTGCGCAGGCTCAGGCCCGAGCGGTCGAGCACCTCGGCGACCTTGCGCCGGACCACGGGCAGCTCCTGCACGCTGGTCCGGTACGCGGCGGTGGAGAACAGGCCCAGGAAGCGCCGCTCCCCGACCACCTCGCCGGCCTCGTTGAAGATCTTGAAGCCGATGTAGTCGAGGTACGCCGAGCGGTGCACAGTGGCACGCGAGTTGGCCTTGGTGATGATGAGCAGGCGCTTCTCCAGCACCTTCTCGTGCGCCTCGGGCGTCATCGAGTTCAGCGACCGGGCCTCCGGCGAGTCGGAGCGCAGGATGCCCAGCCCGGTGCCGAGCACCGCCTCCAGGGCCTGCCCGCCGCGCGCGCCGTCGGTGTTGACCAGGCGGTACTCCCGGTAGCCGAGGAACGTGAAGTGGTCGTGCGCCAGCCAGCGCAGCAGCTCCACCGAGTCGGTGATGTCCTTCTCCGGCACCGGCGGGCGGTTGTCCGACGTCCGGGCGGCGGCCAGCTCGTCGGCGAGCGCGAGGGCCCGCTGCCGCATCTTCGGCCAGTCCTCGACCGCCTCGCGCACGTCGGTGAGCACCCGCTGCAACTCGCGCCGCAGCGTCTCCCGCTCGGCCGGGTCGCGGACCGGGTCGATCTCGATCCGCATCCAGCTCTCGACCAGGTCACCGGCGATGGCGTCGTCCGGTTCCACGTCCGCCGACACCTCGGTGAGCCGGCCCAGCGGCTCGCGGCGCACCACGACCAGCGGGTGCACCAGCAGGTGCAGGTCCAGGTGGCGGGAGTTCAGCAGGGCGGTCACCGAGTCGACGAGGAACGGCATGTCGTCGGTGACGATCTCGACGACCGTGTGGTGCTGCTCGGCGTCCGGCTCGTGGATGCGGAGCTTCAGCTCGCCCGGCACCCGCTGCTGGGCCAGGTCCCGGTGGGCCCGGGCCGCCTCCAGCATCTCCTCGGCGGTGAAGCCGATCAGCTCCTCGTCCGGCGCGAACCGCCAGAAGCGGTCCACCAGTGTGGCCGCGTCGTGGTCGTCGCCGGCCAGCGCGACCGCCTGGGCGACCAGCCGCTCCGCGTTGGGAACGGGCTCGTCCAGCTCGGCGTCCTCCGACTCGTCGGCCAGTGCCTGCGCGGGCAGGCCCAGGTCGTAGAGGGTGTCGATGCTGGAACCGGTCATCCCGGTCACTCCTGTGTCGAGACGGCTGAAACCGTCCCCGTCGGTCGCCGAATCGAAGCTGTCGTCGTCCCGGCCGGTGTCAGCCTGCCGGAGGTCGGGTCCCGGTTTGATCGCCGGACGCCGGTCCATCGGTGCCACTCCCCTCGACCCACCGCGTTGTGGGTCACTCTGCCGCCCAGCCTAGGCCCTACCGCGTGGTACCTCCCGCGGCGGATCACTGGCCGGACGTCCGGATCGGGACTCTGTCCTTTCACCCGTTGCGGGTCCGAGGTCGGCCGCTCGCGGAGTACCCCGACTGGCGATGTTCATCACACTGCCACACGCTGCTTCTCGCGCTGCCGGAGGCCGTGGCGGGGCGGTGGGGAGCGCCGGGTCGTACTAGCGTGCAGGGCAGTTGAGCACCGGAGGGACCGCTTCATGCCTGTGTCGTACCCCGTCCGCCCCCGCCGCCACACCCGTCACCGCGCCCTCGCGGCACTGGCCGCAGTCCTGGTCACGGCCGGTGCGCTGACCGGATGCTCCGGGGACGACGGCCCGGAGGCGGCCGTCGAGGCGTTCCTCGGCGGCTGGCGCTCCGGCGACCTGCAGGCGGTCGGCTTCGTCCAGCCGGCCGGCGGGCGCGTGCCCGCCGGCGACGTGACCAAGCAGATCCAGGCGCTCGCCGGCGCGCTCGCGGCGAACCCGCCGGAGCTGGCGCGCACCGGCGAGATCACCACCAAGGGCGACGTCGCCACCGCCCGGGTCAAGGTGAGCTGGGCGCTGCCCGGCGGCGGCACCTGGGCCTACGAGAATCCGGTACGCCTCAAGCGCGGCGGCGACGACCAGTGGCAGGTGATCTGGGAGCCGTCGGTGGTGCACGAGAAGCTGGAGAGCGGCGACAAGATCGCGCTGCGGCGGGAGCCGGCGCAGCGCGCCGGTGTGCTCGACGCGGCCGGTCAGCCGATCGTCGCACCGCGCCCGGTGGTCCGGGTGCAGCTCGTCCCCGGCGAGGTCACCGACGTGCCCGGCATGGTCAAGAAGCTGGACGCCGCGTTCAAGGCGATCCGGCCCGCGCTCACCCCGCCGGTCGACCTGGGCGACCTGCCCAAGCGGCTCAAGGATGCCAAGCCGGACGGCCTGGTCGAGGTGGTGACGTTGCGCGACGAGGCGTACCGGCAGATCAAGCCGCGCATCTACGACCTGCCCGGCACCCGTTTCGCCTCCGAGCAGCTCATGCTGGCGCCGACCCGCGAGTTCGCCCGGGCGCTGCTCGGCTCGGTCGACCAGGCCACCGCCGACGACCTCCAGGCCCACCCCGAGCGGTACGCGCGCGGCGACCTGGTCGGCCACGGCGGCCTCCAGGGCCGGTACGACGAGCGGCTGCGCGGCGTCCCCGGCGTCACCGTGATCACCGAGCGGACCACCCCGGACGGCAAGGTCGAGCCGACCGGCACGGAGCTGTACCGCGCCGACCCGAAGCCCGGTCAGCCGGTCAAGACGACGATCGACGCGGCCACCCAGAACGCCGCCGACGCCGCGTTGCGCGGGCAGACCCGCCGCTCCGCCCTGGTCGCCGTGCGGATCAGCGACGGCGCGGTGCTGGCCGCCGCGAATGGCCCGGGCGCGGCGGGCGACAACCTCGCCTTCACCGCCCAGGTGCCGCCCGGCTCGACGTTCAAGATGGTCAGCGCGCTCGGCCTGCTCGACCGGGGCGCGGTGACGCCGCAGACGACGGTGGCTTGCCCGAAGACGTCGACGGTCGAGGGCCGGGTCTTCAAGAACTCGGACGACTTCGAGCTGGGCGCGGTGCCGTTCGCCACCGACTTCGCCAAGTCGTGCAACACCGCGTTCACCGCGCTGGCGCCGAAGCTCGGCCCGGACGGGCTGGCCCAGGCCGGCCGTACGCTCGGCCTGGAGGCCGCGTGGGATCTCGGCACCGACGCGTTCACCGGCAAGATCTCCGCAAACGGCTCGGCCACCGAGCAGGCCGCCGCCGCGATCGGTCAGGGCACCACGCTGGTGAGCCCGCTGGCCATGGCGAGCGCCACCGCAGCAGTGGCCCGGGGCAAGTTCGAGCAGCCCAAGCTGCTGCTCGACCCGGCGCCGGCCAAGCCCGCGCCGGCCGGCGAGGCGCTCAAGCCGGAGTCGGTGGCGGCGCTGAAGTCGATGATGCGCGGGGTGGTCACCGCGGGCAGCGGCAGCGCGCTCGCGGACGTGCCGGGCGAGCCGGTGCACGGCAAGACCGGCACCGCGGAGTACGACAACAACCCGGCGCACACGCACGCCTGGTTCGTCGGCTGGCAGGGCGACGTCGCCTTCGCCGTCTTCGTCGAGCAGGGCGGGGCGGGCTCGAAGGTGGCGGCGCCGATCGCCGAGAAGTTCCTGCGCGGCCTCGCCGCGAGCTGAGGCGTACCGGTCAGGCGATGTCGATGCCGGAGCGGGCCGGGTCCGGCTCGTCTCCGGCGGGCGCGCGGCGCAGCAGCCCGGGCCCCATCGGGTCCTCGCCGAGGTCGTCGGCTGCGGTCGGGTCGGGGCCGATCGGCTCCACCGCGACCGCCGGCGCCGGTACGGCCGCCGGGGCGGGCAGCGGCTCGGGCTCCGGCCGGCTG
>NZ_JBXUOV010000223.1:0-8166 GCF_057196585.1 Micromonospora sp. ATLC20 | reverse complement strand
GGCGAGGGTGAGCATCTCCAGGGTGACCTTCTTGACGCCGAACTCCCGGGTGGCTTCGACGACGACGAGAACCTCAGACATGTCAGTGACCCCTCACACGAACTTCTCGGTGGCGAGGAACTCGACCAGCTTCACGCCGCCCTCGCCCTCGTCGGTGATCTTCTCGCCGCCGGAGCGCGGCGGACGCTTGGAGTGCTCCACCACAGCGCTGGTAGCACCGTCGAAGCCCACCTCAGCCGCGGCCACACCCAGGTCACCCAGCGACAGCGTCTGCACCGGCTTCTTCTTGGCCGCCATGATGCCCTTGAAAGACGGGTAACGCGGCTCGTTGATGGTGTCCCAGACGGACACCACAGCCGGAGTCGAGGCGGTGACCACCTCGTAGCCCTCCTCGGTCTGCCGCTCCACAGTCAGACCGGACCCGTCGACGGTGAGCTTGCGCGCACCGGTCAGAGCAGCCACACCCAACCGCTCGGCGATCATGTGCGGCATGACCTGCACCCGGCCGTCGGTCGACTCGGCACCACAGATGACCAGATCAGCGCCCAGCTGACCGAGGGCGGCGGCAAGCACCTTCGACGTGGCCACCGCACAGGAGCCGTGCAAGGCGTCGTCGACGACGTGGACAGCCTTGTCCGGACCCATGGACAGCGCCTTACGGATCGACTCGGTCGCCCGGTCCGGACCCATCGTCAGGACGGTGACCTCGCCGCCGTGCGCCTCCTTGATCTTCAACGCCTCCTCGATGGCGTACTCGTCCATCTCGTTGATGACGTTGTTCGCCGAACCGCGGTCGACGGTGTTGTCGTCAGAACGCAGGCTGCGGTCCGCGCCCGAATCAGGCACCTGCTTGACGAGTACGACGATGTTCATCGCGCTTCGACGACCCTCCTGTTTGGTGTAGCGATCACTCGCCCGGTCACGGGCGCAGCCTCCCGCGTGACGCAACGTGGGTCAACCGCGGGCAGCTGTGCACTTCCCCACGAGGCAATGTTACCCGCAAGTAGCATGGCCACCCCGGCGGCCCGGAGTGACGCAACTCACCACCGTCACGCCGCCTCGGTCAGCGCCTGCCGGATCTTCTCGATCGCCGCCGCCTCGGCCGGCTCGATCCCCCGGTGCGCCTGCGCCACCCGATCCGCCGCGTCCAGCACCACCGACCGGTACGTCTCGACGTCCCCCGGCGACTTGGCGCGCAGGATCTCCACCGACCGGCCCAGCGCGGGCAGCACCACCGACTCGACCTCCAGGACCGAGTCCCGAGGGAGCTGCGGCAGCGGGCCGGTGGTCAGCGCCTCCTTGACCACGCCGCCCACCTCGCCGAGCGCGCCGGAGGCGGCGAAGCTCTCCCGCACCATCGCCAGCACCCCCGGTACGGCGTTGGAGACCAGGAACACGGCACCGAACGCGCCGGTCTTCAGGGTGAGCCGCTCGTCCGCCGTCAACCGCTCCATGATCACGGAGTGTAGACGTAGGGCGTGGAGGTGGTGACCGCAACGAGCCCGAGCCGCTCCAGGATGGGCCGGCTGTCCGGCGAGCAGTCCACCTGCAGCAACGCCTTGCCACGCTGCTGCGCCAGTCGCGCCCGGTACGCCACCAGCCCTCGGTAGATGCCCTTCTTGCGCCACTGCGGCAGCGTCGAGCCGCCCCAGAGGCTGGCGAAGCCGGTGCCGCGCTGGTAGCGGATCCAGCCCGCGCTGACCACCGTCTCCCCCGCCTCGGCCACCACGATCGTGATCGACTGCGGATCCGCCTCGATCTCCCGGGCCAGCCCGTACACCAGGTGGCTGCGGTCCTCCTGCCAGACCTCCTCCTCCATGGCGGCGATCCGCTCCAGGTCGGCCCGGCCGGTGACCTCGCGCAGGCGTACCCCCTCGGGGAGCACCGGGACGGCGGCGGCGAGCGGCGCGACCGGGCCGACCACGACTGTCTCCTGGTCCTCTGGGACGAACCCGGCGGCGCGCAGCCGGTCGGCCAGGTCGGCCGGCTCGTCGTGACCGGCGAGCTTCCACTCGACCGCCTCGCCCCGGGCCCGGAAGACCTCGACCTGCCGGGCGATCAGGGCGTCCAGCTCGGCGCCGGCCAGGCCGTCGAGCGTCCGGTAGGTGAGGAAGCCGCGGTGGTCGAGCCCGAGCACGCGGAACAGCGGGCCGTCGCGCTCCACAGTCACCCCGTCCGGCAGCGGGTCCGGCAGCTCCGGTCGGATCTGGCTGTCGTAGGCGTCACGCAGCTCGCGCACGTCAAGATCGGTCATCCCCCCAGGCTAGGCGCGGGGCAAAGCGGATAATCGGCAGCGTGTGGGAGTCGATCAAGAGCTGGTTCGACCCGCGTGAGCTGCGTTCGGTCGGCACCCCGCCGGACTACCGCTTCTCGCTGGCGAACGAACGGACGTTCCTGGCCTGGCTGCGAACAGGTCTCGCGCTGGTGGCGGGCGGGCTGGCCGCGGCGCAGTTCCTGCCGCCGCTGCGCCTGGCCCACCTGCGCGAGGCGCTCGCGGTCGCGCTGCTGCTGCTCGGCGCCACCGTCTCGATCCGGGCGGTCGACCACTGGGCGCGCACCGAACGCGCCATGCGGCTGAACGAGGAGTTGCCCGCGTCCCGCTTCCCGGCCGTCCTGGCGCTCGTCGTCGCGATCGGCGCGCTGCTGCTGGTGGCCGCCGTGCTGGTGGGCGGCGCGCGGTGACCCGTGACCCCGGCCTGCAACCCGAGCGCACCCGGCTGGCGTGGCGGCGGACGCTGCTCACGCTCACCGCGGTGCTGCTGCTCCAGCTCCGGCCGGCGTTCGGCGGCCGGCCCGCGGACGCGGCGCCGGCCGGGCTCGCGGTAGTGGTCTGGCTCGCCGTGCTCGTGGTGACGTGGCACCGGGCCACCGGCACCGGACCGCGCCGGTTCGACAGATGGTCGGTGCCGCTGACCGCGCTCGGCGCGGCCGGACTGGCGGTGCTCGGCGTGGCGCACGTACTCGGCGGGGTGCACTGACGAGCGGCGGTGAGCCATCATGAGGCATGGCCCGCCTCTACGTGCTGCTCTTCCTGGTCCAGATCGTCCTCGCCGTGTGCGCGCTGATCAGCTGCCTCTCCGCCGACGAGGAGAAGGTCAAGGCGCTGCCCCGGATGATCTGGGTGCTGATCATTCTCTTCTTCCCGCTGGTCGGCTCGATCGCCTGGTTCCTCGTGGGCCGCGAGCGCCCGGCGGGGACCGCCGGCGTCACCGGCACGGCCCGTCCCGCCGCGCCCGCCCGCCGTCCGCTCGCCCCGGACGACGACCCGGAGTTCCTCGCCTCGCTGGACGAGCGGTCCCGCCGCGAGGACCAGGAACGGCTGCGGCTGTGGGAGGAGAACCTGCGCCGCCGCGAGGAGGAACTGCGCCGCCCGGACGACCGGGACCGCCCCGAGGTCTGAGGCGCGCCACGGGCCGCCCGCCGGTCACCCGGCGGACGGCCCGCACGCGCCGTGGTCAGGCCAGGTTCGACGAACGGGGGTACGCGTCGGCGGGGTCGGTCAGCACGTTCACCAGGTACGGCACGCCCGAGTCGAACGCGCGCCCCAGCGCGGGCCCGAGGTCGGCGGCCTTCTCCACCGTCTCGCCCGCGCCGCCGAGCGCCTCGACCACCTTGTCGTAGCGCAGGCCGGGCTGGAGGTCGGCGGCCACGTCGTAGCCGTACATCGCCCGCATCGGGTGCTTCTCCAGCCCCCAGATGCCGTTGTTGCCGACCACGATCACCACCGGCAGCTTCTGCCGGACCAGCGACTCCACGTCCATCAGCGAGAAGCCGGCCGCGCCGTCGCCCATCAGCACGCAGATCTGCCGGTCCGGGTGACTGACCCGGGCGCCCATCGCGTAGCCCATGCCGGTGCCGAGGCACCCGTACGGGCCGGGGTCGAGCCAGGTGCCGGGCTGGGCCGGCTCCAGGTACCGGCCGGCGTACGACACGAAGTCGCCGCCGTCGCCGATGGTGATGGCGTCAGGCGCGAGCGCCCGGCGCAGCTCGCCGTAGATCCGGGCCGGGCGGATCGGGTCGCTCTCGGCGGCCATCTCCTCCGCGTCGCGGGCCTTCGCCGCGTCCTCGGCGGTCCGCAGCTCGGCGATCCAGTCGGCGTGGTCGGCCCGGTCACCGGTGTGGTCGGCGAACGCGCCGAGGATCAGCCGCAGGTCACCGGCCGGCGCGGCGGCCGGCTGCACGTGCCCGGCCCGCTGGCTCGGTGCGTCCACGACGTGCACCACCTGGGCGTCGCCGAAGTCGCCGAAGGAGAGGCGGAAGTCCAGCGGGGTGCCGATCACCACGACCACGTCGGCGCCCTTGAGCGCGACCCGGCGGGCCTTGGCGAAGGCGAGCGGGTGCTCCGGCGGCAGCGCGCCCCGGCCCATCCCGTTCGTGAACACCGGCACCCGCAGCGACTCGGCGGCGGCGCGCAGCGCGTCGACGGCGTCGCCCGCGTACACGTCGGAACCGGCGATGATCACGGGCCGGGACGCGCCGGCGATCAGGCGGGCCGCCTTCGCCACCTCGTCCGGGTCCGGCTCGATCGGGGCCAGCGGCGTGACCGCCGGCAGGTCGGCGTCACCGACGGAGAAGACCGCCTCCAGCGGGAAGTCCAGGAAGACCGGGCCGCGGTGCGGGGTGAGCGCGGTGGTCAGCGCCGCCGACACCGCGCGCGGGATGTCGTCGGCGCTGAACACCGTCTCGGCGTGCTTGGTCACCGGCGCGACGAGCGGCAGGTGGTCCATCTCCTGGAGGCTGCCCGAGCCCCAGCGGAACTGCGGCGCCCGCCCACCGAGCACCAGCACCGGCGAGGCGTTGAAGAACGCGCTGGTCAGGCCGGAGACCCCGTTGGTGACGCCGGGGCCGGCGGTGAGCACGGCCAGGCCGGGGCGGCGCTGGAGCTTGGCGACCGCCTCCGCGGCGAACACGGCGGACTGCTCGTGCCGCACGTCGTAGAGGGGGAAACCCGCCTTGTGGGCTGCGTCGTAGAGCGGGAAGACGTGCCCGCCGGACAGCGTGAACATCTCCCGTACGCCGTGCGCGCGTAGTGCCGCGAGTGCCAGATCGCCCCCGTGGCCCTCGATCCGCTCCGTCATGCCATTCCCCTTCGTCGACCGACCGGGGTCACGCTACTGGCCGGTATCGCGGATGTGAACAGCTCTCGCGTCAGCGACCGGTGAAGCCCGGCTTGCGCTTCTCCACGAACGCGGCCATGCCCTCGCGCCGGTCGTCGGTGGCGAACAGCGCCGCGAAGAGCTGGCTCTCCCAGGCCAGGCCCGAGGTGAGGTCCATGTCCAGACCGCCGTCGACAGCCGCCTTCGCCGCGCGCAGCGCCTGCACCGGTCCGGTCAGGAACGGCTTCACGTACGCCACCGCGGCGTCGTAGACCTCGGCGGCCGGGACCACGCGGTCGGCAAGGCCGATGCGCAGCGCCTCGGCGGCGTCGACCATCCGCCCGGTCATGATCAGGTCCTTGGCGCGGGCCGGGCCGACCAGGCGGGCCAGCCGCTGGGTGCCGCCGGCGCCGGGGATGATGCCGAGCTTGATCTCCGGCTGGCCGAGCTTGGCGTCCTCGGCGACGATCCGCCAGTCGCAGGCCAGCGCCAGCTCGCAGCCGCCGCCGAGCGCGTACCCGGTGATCGCGGCGACGACCGGCTTGGGGATGCGGGCGATCGCGCCGAGCGCGCTGGACAGGTCGGCCGCGCGCTCCGCCATGTCCACGTAGGACATGTCGGCCATCTCCTTGATGTCCGCACCGGCCGCGAAGACCTTCTCGCCGCCGTACACGATCACGGCGCGGACCTCGGCGTCGGCGGTGGCCGCCGAGGCGGCGGCGCGCAACTCCTCCTGCACCTGGGTGTTGAGCGCGTTCATCGGCGGCCGCTCCAGCCGGATGGTGCCGATGCCGTCCTTCACTTCCAGCCTGACGAACTCGCCCACGCTGCCCTCACTTCCTCGTCGAAGTCGCGTGCCAACCTTACGACTCGCCTCGTTGGGGTAGACAGTGTGGTGTCGGCGACTCCCCAGGTCGCCGCCGGAGTCGCCGCCGCCCCGCCACCGGGAGTGAGGCCATGATCACCTACTACGACGACCGCTCCGTCCAGGTCACCTCCACCGCGGTACGGGTGGACGGGCGCAGCTACCCGCTGGCCGAACTGACCACCGTGTGGCACCGGCGGGGCGACCGCTCCTGGCGGGTGCTCGCCGGGCGCGGCGCGATCGGGGCCGCGCTCGCCGGGCCGCTGGTGGCCGCCGTGCTGGGCATCGCGCTGGCCGTGTGGCTGCAACGCTCGGCGGCGGTCACCGTCGCCATCGTGGGCATCTCGGTGCTGGTCGGCCTCGCCGTCGGGCCGCTCGCGGACTTCCTCTTCGAACACCTGGACCGCTCGTACGCCCGGGGCAGCCGGGAGATGGAGATGTGGGCGCAATGGCGGGGCCGCCCGGTGCGGCTGCTGCACACCCGCGACGCGATGCGCTTCGGGCAGATCTACCGGGCGGTGCAGCGGGCCATGGAGAGCCTGCCGGCCACGCCGGGTCGTCCCGCGACCGGTCCTGCCGCGACGGGTCAGAACGTGATCGGCTCGTCCGGCAGCAGGCCCAGCCCGCGCAACAGGCCGTAGGTGTCCTGCTCGCCCCAGAACTGGACGATCCGGCCGCCGGCCAGGCGGTACATCTTGCAGGCGCTCTGCACGGTGGTCGCCCCTGTCGCGTCCCGCCGGTACGTCTGGGCCAGCGACACCACCACCCGGTCCCCGGCCGCGAAGATCTCCCGGATCTCCTGGTCGATCACGGTCAGGCCGGGCGAGGACACGGCCGCCTCTGGATAGCGCCGGCCGCGTACCGCGGTGCCGGAGCCGTAGACCTCCACGTCCTCGTCGACCACCTCGGCCAGTTCGGCCAGGTCCTTCGTGACGAAGGTGCGCAGGTAGCGCCTGACCACCTCGACGTTGCGCGCCTGCTCGTCGCCGCCGGTTCCGGCCCCGCTCCGGTCCGTCATGCCGCCAGCCTACCGGCGCACGCATCGCCGGCATCGACACGCGCGGTTAGGCTGATTCATGGTCCTCTATTACCGGGACGACACCGTGCAGGTCACCTCCGAGGCCATCCACGCGGGCGGTCAGGCCGTCGCGCTCGCCGACGTCACGTACGTCTGGCACGCGCGCGGCACCACCACACTCGCCGTCCGAGGGCGGGTGCTGGGCCGCGGGGTGCTGGTCCTGCTGCTGTCGCTGCCACCACTGGTCGCCGTGGTCTGCGTGCTCTCGCTGGCCTGGTCCGCGCAGGACCGCGGCGAGTGGAAACTGGCCCTGATCATCCTGGCCGCGTTCGTGGTGGTGGGACTGGCGCTCACCCCGTTCCTGGAGGTGCCGCTCGGCTGGCTGGACCGTTCCTACGAGCGCGGCAACCGGGTGCACGAACTGTGGGTGCAGCACCACGGCCGGGAGACGATGCTG
Source organism: Micromonospora sp. ATLC20 (assembly GCF_057196585.1). Taxonomy (NCBI): domain Bacteria; kingdom Bacillati; phylum Actinomycetota; class Actinomycetes; order Micromonosporales; family Micromonosporaceae; genus Micromonospora; species Micromonospora sp. ATLC20. The sequence continues at coordinate 730 of NZ_JBXUOV010000223.1, read as the reverse complement.
GTCCGCACGCCCGACGCGCTGCGGTTCGGGCAGATCTACCGGGCCGTGCAACGCGCCGTGGAGCAGCAGACCGACCGTCGTTGAGCCGACCGGCGCCGGTCAGGTCAGCGGCAGCGTGGTCGCGATCGGCCAGGCGAGCACCACCGCCCCTACCGACGGCGCCATCCACCACGGCGCGGCCCGGCGGCGCAGCACCACGGCCCAGGCCGCCTGCCAGGCCACAAGCGCCGCGAACAGCGGCACCACCAGCAGTACGAACCCGGGTGCCAGGCCGATGACCGCGGCGACGGCGAGCACCAGCACGGCGATCCCGCCGGTGGCCGCGTACCGGACGCCGTGGCCGTCCGCGAGCCGCTCGGCGCCGAGCAGGAACGCCAGGCAGCAGAACGTCACCAGGGGCAGCAGCCACCACCGGGCCCCGACCGGCACGGTCGAGGTGAGACCGAGGTGAAGCGGCAGCGCGACGGCGAGCACCGCGTACCCGAGGAGCACGACGGCGACGACAGCGGACCGGACGCCACCACCGGTCGCCGGTGGCCGGCGGGGTTTCGCGAAGTGCGCCGCGGCGGCCAGCAGCACGCCGGTGAGCAGCAGGAACACCGCCACGTATCCGCCCACGGCGAGCGGTAGCCGGGCGGTCGGCAGCAGCGCGGCGAGCACGGCACCCACACCGGCCGCCGGCACCGTCGCGGCGAGCCACCGCCCGGTACGCGGACCGGCAGTGCCCGCC
>NZ_JBXUOV010000222.1:0-8174 GCF_057196585.1 Micromonospora sp. ATLC20 | reverse complement strand
GGCGGCCGGCGCGGCGAGCACCCCGTGCGGGTCGGCCGGGTGGTGCGGGAACGCCGGCTGCCGCATCGGCTTGGCGCGGCCGTCGAGCGCCTCCCGGATGCGGTCGAGCACCCGGTTGCGGGCCTGCGCCGGGTCGTCGACGCCGACCAGGTCCACATAGGTGATGGTGGCGAGCAGGCCGTCGATCGGGCAGTCCTCGACGCGTACCGTGACGAGCTTGTTGCCGGTGCCGTCCGGGTCGGCGCGCAGCGCGGCCTGCCACTCCAGCTTGCCGTACGTGGAGTGCAGGTAGCGCTCGGACAGCACCGCCACGACCACCTCGGCCTCACGGACGCCACGGTCCATGAAGTCGATGAAGTTGGTGCCGGCGACGAAGTCCCACGCCTGCAGCAGCGTGCGATAGCCGGCCGCCTCGAACTCCCACGCCAGCCACGTGGCCCAGCGTTCGTCGGCCGGTGAGTAGCTGATGAAGAAATCGATGGGTCGGTCGGACCGGGTGGGGTGCGCGCCTACAACCACATGGTCATTATGGCCACCGACGGTCAACAGATCGACACCCTCGGCAGCCCGGTTCGCGACCGCGTCGGGCTCCTGCGTCCGCACCGGCGTGTGGGAGGATCATCCCTCGTGGAGACCCCCGGCGATCCGCCGAACGCCGTGCCCGACCGCTCCCGCTGGGGCCGCCTGCACGTGCTGGACTGGATCGCGATCGGGCTGGCCGTGCTCGGCGTGGTGTTCGTGCTCACCGGGCTGCTGCCCCGCGCCGACGCCGAGGGCACGATGCGCCGGATCATCCCGATCCTGATCTTCCTCGGCACGGTCGTGGTGCTGGCCGAGCTGACCGCCGTGGCCGGGGTGTTCGACGCGCTCGCGACCCGGGTGGCGGTGACCGCGCGGGGCAGTTTCCGGGCCCTGTTCTGGCTCTGCGTCGGTTTCGCCTCGGTGACCACCATCGCGCTCAACCTGGACACCACGGCGGTGCTGCTCACGCCGGTGATGATCGCGCTGGCCCGGGCGCTGAACGTGCCGCCGACGCCGCTGGCGATGACCACCGTGTGGCTGGCGAACACGGCGAGCCTGCTGCTGCCGGTGTCCAACCTGACGAACATCCTGGCCAGCGACCGGGTCGACCTGGACCCGGTGCCGTGGGCGGCCCGGATGTGGTGGCCGCAGCTGGTAGCCGTCGCGGTGACCGCGCTGCTGCTGTGGTGGTGGTACTGGCGTCCGGCGCGCGCCGGGGCCGACCCGTTCGTCCCGCCGCCGCCGTACGTGCCGCCGGACCGGGTGCTCTACCGCACCGCGCTCGCCGCCTGCCTGCTGTTCGTCGCCGGGATCCTCGCCGGGGTGGAGATCGGCATCGCCTCGGGGGTGGCCGCCGCGATCCTGGTCGCCGGTTTCGCGGTGCGGGCCCGGCACCGGCTGCGGCCCGCGCTGGTGCCGTGGCGGCTGCTGGTGTTCGTGACCGGGTTGTTCCTGGTGGTGCAGACCATCGGCCGGCACGGCCTGGACACGGTGATGGGCACGCTGATCGGCACCGACCCGGGCGCGGAGGGGGCGCTGCGGGCGGGCGCGGTCGGCGCGCTGTTCAGCAACGCGGTGAACAACCTGCCCGCGTACCTGGCCGGCGAGGCGGTGATCGCAGCCGACCGGCACACCCAGTTGCTGGCGCTGCTGATCGGCACGAACGTGGGCCCGCTGGCCACGCCGTGGGCGTCGCTGGCCACACTGATCTGGTACGAGCGCTGCCGGGCCGCCGGGGTCGCCGTGCCACTGGGCCGGTTCGTGGTCACCAGCGCCGCGCTCGCCGTGCTCGCCACCACCGCCACCGTCACGGCGCTTCTTGTCGGTCCCGGCGCCTAGCATCGCGACCATGAGCAACGCGCCCGAGATCGTCCGCCGCTACTTCGCGCTCGCCGGCCAGGCCGACAAGGAGCCCTACCTCGCGCTGTTCGCCGACGACGCGGTGGTCGAGGACGAGGGACGCACCCACCGCGGCATCGACGAGATCCGCGCCTGGCGCAGCGGCACGCCGCTGGTGTCGTACGAGATCACCGACGTGGAGCAGACGCCGGCCGGGATCGTGGTGACGGCCACGATCAGCGGCGACTTCCCCGGCAGCCCGTTCGCCGGGCTGCGGTTCCGGTTCGAGGAGTACGACGACACCCGCATCCGTCGGCTGCGCATCGCCCCCTGAGCCGGGGCGGGAAAACCGGTACGGCCCGATCCCGGCCGGTGGCTACCGTGCCCACATGACCGCCGCGCCCACGCTGCACTTCTGCACCGACCCGGGCGAGTTTCTCGCCGCCGCCGGGGCCTACCTGGCCGCCGATCCGGTGGTCGGCACCGTCGTCGCCAGCGTCACGCACCGGATGGTGGCCCGCCGCGCCGAGGGCGTCGCGCTGCCCGAGGACGACTGGTGGCTGGTGGTGCGGGACGGCTCCGGGGCGGTGGTGGGCGCCGCGATGCGTACCGCGCCGTTCCCGCCGCGACCGCCGTTCCTGCTGCCGATGCCGCGGGAAGCAGCCGTGGCGCTGGCCGGGGCGTGGCACCGGCGCGGCGAGCGAATCCGCGCGGTGAACGGCGCGCTGCCCGCCGCGCGCGCCTGCGCCGACGAGGTCGCACGCCTCGACGGCGGGCGGGTCGCGGTGGCCCAGCACACCCGGCTGCACGTGCTCGACCAGCCCATCCCGCCCGCACCGGTGCCCGGCGCGCTGCGGAGCGCCACCGTCGACGACGTCGACCTGGTCGCCGCGTGGTTCGGCGCGTTTTCGGCCGACGCCGACGAGCAGGCGGGCCGCCCGCGCGGGACGAGCGCCCACGAGACGCCCGACCACGCCGAGCTGCTGCACCGGATCCGGGACGGCCGGGTGTGGTTCTGGACCGACGAGTCGGGTGCTCCGGTACACCTGACCGCCGCCAACCCGACGTCGTTCGGCGTGGCCCGCGTCGGCCCGGTCTACACGCCACCCGAGCAGCGCGGGCGCGGCTGGGCCGGAAACGCCGTCGCCGAGGTCAGCCGGCTGCTCACCGCCGAGGGCGCGCGGGTGTGCCTGTTCACCGACCAGGCCAACCCGGTGTCGAACCGGCTCTACGCCCGGCTCGGTTTCCGGCCGGTGGTCGACATGGCCAACCTGGTGCTGGTCGACTGAGCCCACCTGGTCTGGTCGACCGACGCGGTTCCGGGTCAGCCGCGCAGACCGAGCACGGTCAGCCGGCGAGGCCGAGCGCGGCCAGCCGGTGCGGGTCGGCGATCACGTCCACCGCCGCGATCCGGCCGCCGGTGACGGTGAACGCCATCACCGACAGCGGCCGGTCCCCGGCGCTCACCAGCACCCCGGCGGCGCCGTTGACGAGCACCGGCCGGGCGTGCGGGAAGAGCCGGCCGAACGTGGTCGCCTGCGCCGCCACGGTCGTCGCGCCGGAGAGCACGACCGTGTGGCGGGCGCGGGCGGTCCCGGCGTCGGAGCGCAGCACCACATCCGGGTGCAGCACCGCGATCAGCGCGCCGAGGTCACCGTCGCGGGCGGCGGCGAGGAAGGCGTCCACCACCGCCCGCTGCCGGGCCAGGTCGGGATCGGGGGTGGGCGCCTGTCCGCGTACCCGGCGGCGGGCCCGGCTGGCGAGCTGCCGGGCCGCCGCCGGTGAGCGGTCGACGAGCAGGCCGATCTCGTCGAACGGCACGCCGAACATGTCGTGCAGCACGAACGCGAGCCGCTCGGCCGGGGTCAGCGTGTCCAGCACCACGAGCAGCGCCAGGCCCACCGAGTCGGCGAGCACCGCGGCGTGCGCCGGGTCGTCGGCGCCGGTGTCCACCACCGGGTCGGGCAGGCGTACGTCGAGGGGGTCCTCCCGGCGGGCGGCGCGGGACCGCAGCGTGTTGAGGCTGACCCGGGCGACCACAGTGGTGAGCCAGGCGTCCAGGTTGTCCACGATGGCCGGGTCGGTACGGGACAACCGCAGCCAGGTCTCCTGCACCGCGTCCTCGGCGTCGGTGAGCGACCCGAGCAGCCGGTACGCCACCGCGCGCAGCCTCGGCCGCTCCCGCTCGAACCGTTCCGCCAGCCCGGTGTCCATCACCTGAGCCTCCCCTCCCGCACACCGTCTCGACCCCGCCGGACCCCGTCGATGTGACCGGAGGTGACGGCCGTCACATCTGTCACGCCGGCGGTGCGACGCGGGTCGAGGTGGCAGCACAGGCGACGGAAGGCGACACGATGAACAGACAGATCCTGGTCACCGGCGGCACCGGCACGATCGGCCGGCACGTCGTGCCGCTGCTGCGCGCCGCCGGGCACCCCGTGCGGGTGCTCAGCCGGCGCGGCGGGCGGTCCGGCGACGGCGTCACCCATGTGACCGCCGACCTGCTCGGCGGCGCCGACCTCGGCCCCGCCCTGCGCGGGGTGTCCACGGTGCTGCACCTGGCCGGCGGCGCGAAGGGCGACGACCGCGCCACCGCACACCTGGCCCGTGCCGCGCACGGGGCTGGTGTGGCGCACCTGGTGCACATCTCGGTGACCGGCGCCGACCGGGTGCCGCTGGCCTGGATCCGGTCCAAGCTCGACGCCGAGCGCGCGGTGACGGACTCCGGCGTCCCGTGGACGGTGTTGCGCGCCGCGCAGGTGCACGACCTGGTGCTGACCATGCTGACGGCGATGGCCCGGCTGCCCGTGGTGCCGGTGCCGGGCGGGCTGCGGTTGCAGCCTGTCGACGCCGCCGAGGTGGCGGCCCGGCTGGCCGAGCTGACGCTGGGCGCACCGGCCGGGCTGGTGCCGGACCTGGCCGGTCCGGACACCCACGGCGTCGGCGAGCTGCTGACCGGCTACCTGACCGCCACCGGGAAGCGCCGGGCCCGGCTGCCGGTACGCATCCCCGGGCGAGCCGGCCGCGCGTACCGGGACGGCGCGAACCTCGCCCGGCCCGGTGCGGTGAGAGGCGTGCGGACCTGGGCCGAGTTCCTGGCCGAGCGGGCGCCGTCGCGGCCGGTCACCTGACGCACCGCGGCACGTCAGGCGTCGGCGGCACGCGTGACGGGATGGAACTGCTCGAACATGACCTCGTATCCGTCCGGGTCGAGCCCGTAGAAGATCCGCGCCCAGCCCACGTCCTCCGGCTCCAGCGTCACCGGCAGCCCTTCGTCGCGCCACAGCGCGTACGTGGCGTCCAGGTCGGCGGTGGGCACGGTGAGCACGACTCCGAGCCCGGGCGGCCCCGCCTTGACCTCGCGTTCCCGCTGCGCGTCGTGGTGCCCGTGGCGGTGCAGGTCGGACAGGATCAGCCAGGTGTGGCCGAACGTCAGGTAGCGCAGGTTCGCCTGCTCGGTCTGTGGGATCTCCTTGAAGCCGAGTCGCAGGTAGAGCCGGTGGGAACGGTCCAGGTCACGCACCCGGAGCCCGAGCTTGAGTTGTCTGGCGGCCATCCGGCCGAGGCTAGCCGACCCGGCTCACCAGCCCACCGAACCGAGGCCGACCGGGGTGAGGCGGCGCACCTGCGGCTCGATCCACTGTGCCGCGGTGACCAGCTTGACCAGCCGGTCGATGGTCTCCGGTGGCCCGGCCACGAAGCTGCGCCGGTCCGCCGGGCAGCCGTACCTGTCGTCGAACGTGCCGCCGTCGAGCGCGCGGACCGCCATGCCGGCCTCGACGGCGAGCAGCATCCCGGCCGGCAGGTCGACCGCCTCGGGGCGGTAGCCGACGATGCCGTCGATGTCGCCGCGGGCCAGCATCACCCAGGACAGCAGCGGCGCCCACAGTTGCAGCACCCGGCGCGCGCTGGTGTCCAGCACCACCTTCAGCGCCCGGGCGGTGCTGTCGTCCCGGCGTACCTCGTGCCCCTGGGTCCAGGCCAGCACCGGCGCGGACGGCACCGGGCGCTGCGCGGCGCGCAGCGCCCGCGCGGCCGGGCCGGACGCGTGCACGAACGCGCCCCGGCCGCGCACCGCCGACCAGGTACGGCCGGCGACCGGGTCGTGCACCACGCCGAGCACCGGCGAGCCGTTGTCGCACAGGGCGATCCCGACCACGTACGCGGGCAGCCCGATCGCCACGTTGTTTGTGCCGTCGAGCGGGTCGACGAGCCACGCCCAGGCGGTGTCCGGGGCGTACTCGCCGCCCTCCTCGGCGATCACGCCGTGCTCCGGCCAGCGGGCCCGGATCCGGTCGACGATCAGCCGTTCGGCGGCCAGGTCGAGGTCGGTCACCAGGTCACCGGTGTCGTTCTTGGCCCGGGCGTGCACCTCCCCCCGGGTGCCCCGGCGCAGCAGTCGGCCCGCCGCCTGCGCGGCCTCCACCGCGAACCGGTGCGCGTCGCGCAGGTCGGGCCCGCCTCTGCTCGGCTCCACGTCCATGGCTCCTCCAGCCAGTCAGCCCCGTGCCACAAGTCGCGCGATCTCCCGCGCCATCCGCGCGGTCTCCGCCGCGTCGCAGCGGTCCCGGCGTACCCGGTGGCTGCGCCCGTCCACCGCGCCGAGGCTCAGGTCGCACGCGCCGGGAGTGGTCCGGCCGAGCGCCACTGTCACCGCCGGCTCACCGGCGTCGACCTCCGAGGTGTGGAAGCCGCCGGCGCGCAGCGCGTACGAGTCGCCTGCGGAGTGCGTCTCCACCGTCGCGGTCATCGCGGTGACCAGCCGGTCGGTCGCGGCCATCTCGTCCACCTCGCCGAGGCTGTGCACCTCGTAGATCCGCCAGGCCGGGTCGGCCGGCGCGTCGTCGACCTCGATCAGCTCGTTGCGGACGGTGCCGTGCAGCACGTGGCTCAGCAGATCCCAGCTGTGCGAGTGCATGGTGGACGTGGTCGGGCGCACCGGCGGCGGGTCCGCCGGCCAGGCGTGCACGCAGATGCCGTCCGGGCCGTCGCGTTCCACCGGCAGGCAGGTGAAGCCGAGCGGATGCCGGACCGCGCGCAACGGCCGACGCCCCTCGGCGACGTCGCCGAGCACGTCCAGCACCCAGCCGCGCAGCATCTCCGGCCGGGTGCCCCGGTCGATCTCCCGTTCGAGGTCGGCGTAACTGGTCATGAGTAGGGATTCCTCGCCTGGACGGCCTTGCCGATGATGTCGGCGACCTCACGGTCGCCGAAGGACCGGGGCAGCGTCAGGCCGAGGGCGGTGAACAACCGCCGTACCTGCTCGACCGACGGCTCGTCGTCGAGCTTGACCTGGGCCGCCGCCTCGATCGGCACGCGCCGGCTCTGCCGGCGGCTGTAGTCCAGCTCGATGTTGAAACGGTTGTAGTAGACCTCGCCGCGGTCGATGCGCAGCGCGGGCGTCTGCGGGTTCTCCTGGGTGATGACGACACAGGAGGAGGAGAGGTCGTAGCGGAACGTGGTCATCTGCGCGGAGAGCCGCACGTCGACGGTGAGCAGGCCGGAGCGCTGCAGGTGCCAGCAGGCGGCCAGCACCGTCGCGTACGACTCCTTGCGGGTGCGGTCGACGGTCCACGGTTCGCCCGGCGCGTCCGGGTCGAGGCTGCGCCGGAACCGCGCGTACCGCTCGCAGACCTCCTCGTCGGTCGGGTCGATGATCTCGATCGCGACGGTGAGTGTGGCGTTGCGCCGCCGGGCGTGCTCGAGGCAGTCCGGCAGCGTGACCGCGCGCAGGAAGGTGCCGGTGCCGCCCTTGAAGCTCCACTGGTCGGTGTGCCGCCGCGCCTCGGCGAGCGCCTGGCCGACCTCGCTGCCGTGCAGCACGCGCACCATGGAGACGCTGTCGATGGCCTCGCGGGCCCGGTTCAGCGCGCCCTCCGGGCCGGTGATCTCCTGCATCTGCGGCACCAGGTCGGTCAGCCGGTCGCGGGTGTCCGAGATGACCTGGCGGACCTCCCGCTCGGTGGTGCGCCGGCGCAGCCGGTCGCGCAGCATCGCCTGTGCGAGCAGGCCCAGGACCAGCAGGATCGCGCTGTTGACGACCTCCTGGTCGACCGCGTTGGTGAGGCCGAGCACGGACACCGTGAGCGCCAGGACGAGGCCGATGAACGCGTCGAGATTGGTCACGACCCAGGCGAGCAGGCGCGTCATGACATCCCCCGGTCGACGACGGAACCTCCATGATAGCCCGCTGTCAATGTCGCCATCACACCCTGTTTCGGGCCGGTGGCGGTCCGCCCTGCCGGCGGGCGGCGCAGATCAGCGAACCGCCCAGGCCGGGCGCGGCGCGGGCCAGCCGGCGCGAGGCCACCCAC
>NZ_JBXUOV010000221.1:0-8212 GCF_057196585.1 Micromonospora sp. ATLC20 | reverse complement strand
CATGCTCACCCGCCTGACCCGCAACACGAAACCGGCCCAGGCAACCAACACCTGAACCGGTTTCTCAAACACTCACTAAGAAGGGGCCCTTCCTTTCACGTCAGTCGTGGGCGATGGCGCCCAGGACGTTGATCCGCGCGGCGCGGATCGCCGGCAGCACCGCGGCGACCACGCCGATGATCGCGGCCAGGATCAGGAACGTCACCATCTGACCCCACGGCAGGACCAGGTCGGTGATGCCCTCGTCCTTGAGCGCCTCGACCACCGCCGCGCCGAGACCCGTGCCGACCACCACGCCGAGCAGCGCGCCGAAGATCGAGATCACCACCGCCTCGACCGTGATCATGCGCATGGTCTGGGCGCGGCGCAGGCCGATCGCCCGCAGCAGGCCCAGCTCCCGGGTCCGCTCCAGCACCGACAGCGCGAGCGTGTTGATGATGCCCAGCACCGCGATGACGATGGCCAGCGCCAGCAGGATCTGGATCATCTGGAGCAGGGAGTCCAGCTGACCGGTCTGCTGCTCGATGAACGCGGCCCGGTCGGCCACCGACACCTCGGGGCTGTCCGCCAGCAGTCGCTCGACCTGCGGCTGCACCGCGTCCACCGACGTGCCGGGGGCGAGCTGCAGGAAGCCCTGGATGGGCTGCGGGATGGCGAAGTCCGCGGCGGCCTGCGGCGGCAGCGTCACCGGGTTGGTCAGCTGCGAGCTCTCGTAGATGCCGCTGACCGTGTAGGTGCGGGCGTCGCCGCGGGACAGCTGCACCGGCACCGTCGAACCGACGGTGAGGTTGCGTGCCTTCGCGGTGTCCGAGCTGACCAGCATCTGGTCCGGTGCCAGCTTGCTGATGTCACCGGCGGCGGCCTTCGCCCCGAAGATCTGCTGCAGGGCGGCCACGTTGCTCGACACGGCCACCCAGGTCCGCTCGCCGCCGACCACTGCCATGTCGCCGTACTCGCCGTCGACCATCCGCACGCCCGGGATCGCGGCGGCCTTCTCCAGCACCGCCGGGTCGAAGCTCGCCGGACGCGGCCCGGACGTGGAGCCGGAGATCACCAGCTCCGCCTTGATGTTGTCCTCGGCCAGCTTGCCGATGCTGCCCTTGGCCGAGTCCAGGATCACCGTCACGCCGGTGACCAGGGCGATGCCCACCATCAGCGCGGCGGCCGTGATCGCGGTACGGCGCGGGTTGCGGCCCGAGTTGAGCCGGCCCAGCTTGCCCGGCACCGACCAGGAGAACATCGCGCCGAGCAGCGCGACCACCGGCCGGCTGATGATCGGCGTCAGCAGCGCCACCCCGATGAACGCGAACAGCACGCCGCCGAGGATGGTCGCCAGGGTGCTGTCGCCGGCGTGCCCGCCGAGACCGAGGAACAGCAGCACCGCGCCGATGCCGGTCACCACGGCGCCGCCGATGGTGACCTTCGTCAGTGGCCGGTCCGGCGTGGCGACGTCCTGCATCGCCGCGATCGGCGGGATGCGCGAGGCACGCAGCGCCGGCAGCAGCGCGGCGATCACCGTGATCAGCATGCCGACCGCGAACGCGCCGATCACCGCCGAGGCCGGCACGCCCAGCCCGGCCAGGGTCAGACCCCCGGCGAGCTGACCGAACAGGTACGCCAGCAGCGCGCCCACACCGATGCCGGCGGCGAGCCCCAGCACCGAGGCGATCAGGCCGACAGCGAGCGCCTCCAGCACCACCGAGCCGATGACCTGCTTGCCGCTGGCCCCGATCGCCCGCATCAGGGCCAGCTCACGGGTGCGCTGGGCCACGATGATCGAGAACGTGTTGAGGATCAGGAACGTGCCGACCAGCAGCGCCACCGCGGCGAACCCGAGGAGGATCTTGTTGAAGAACGACAACCCCTCCTTGAGGCCGGCCGAGGCGTCGGCGGCGAGTTGCTCGCCGGTCTTGACCTGGTAGTCGGCACCCAGCGTGCGGGCCACCTCGTCGCGCAGCGCGGCCGGCGTGGTGCCGTCGGCGGCCTGGACGCTGACGTTGCTGAACACGTCCGGCTTGCCCAGCATCAGCTGCTGCGCCACCGGGGTGGTGAAGTAGACCTCGTTGGCACCACCGATCGAGTCCCGGCCGCCGCTGTAGCCGAACACGCCGACGAGCGTGAACTCCTTCTTCGGGGCGAGGGTCAGCACGCCGACCCGGTCGCCGACCTTGACCTTGCCCGCCTCGGCCAGCGCGGCGTTGATCACGATCTCGTCGTCGGCCTGCGGCGCGCGGCCCTCGCGGATCTCCACCAGGTCGCTCTCACCGAGCCAGTTCTGGCCCAGCTGCGGCGGGCCGAACGAGGTGACCACCTTGCCGTTGCTGCCGATCATGCGGGCGCCGTCGGCGGCCACCACGCCCTTGGCGTCGGCGACGCCGGGCACCGCCTTGATGCGGTCGAGCACCGACGCCGGCATCGGGGTGCTCAGCGGCATGCCCTCCGCGGTGGAGACGTCGATCTTCGGCTTCGCCTCGACGCTGACGTCGACCTCGGCGTACGCGTCGGCGAAGACCGCGTCGAAGGACCGCCCGAGCGTGTCGGTGAGCACGAACGCGCCGGAGACGAACATGACGCCGAGCACCACCGCCAGGCCGGACAGCAGCAGGCGCAGCTTGCGCGCCAGCAGGCTCTTGAGCGTTGCCCGCAGCATCAGTTGCCCACCTCGACCGGGGCGTCCAGCTTCTTCATCGTGTCCAGCACCGTCTCCGCGGTCGGCTCGATCAGCTCCGAGACGATCTGCCCGTCGGCGAGGAAGACCACCCGGTCGGCGTACGCGGCGGCGGTCGGGTCGTGCGTGACCATCACGATGGTCTGGCCGTGCTCGCGGACCGAGTTGCGCAGGAACTTCAGCACCTCGGCGCCGGAGCGGGAGTCCAGGTTGCCGGTCGGCTCGTCCGCGAAGATCACCTCGGGGCGGGCGACGAGCGCCCGGGCGCACGCCACGCGCTGCTGCTGGCCGCCGGAGAGCTGCGCCGGGCGGTGCCCGAGCCGCTCCCGCAGCCCGACCGTGTCGATCACCGTGTCGTACCAGGCCGGGTCGGGCTTGCGCCCGGCGATCGACAGCGGCAGCAGGATGTTCTCCTGCGCGGTGAGCGTCGGGAGCAGGTTGAACTGCTGGAAGATGAAGCCCACCTTGTCCCGGCGCAGCTTCGTCAGGCCCGCGTCGTTGAGACCGGTCACCGTCGTGTCGCCGATCATCACGGTGCCCTTTGTCACCGTGTCCAGACCGGCGAGGCAGTGCATCAGAGTGGACTTACCCGAGCCGGACGGCCCCATGATCGCGGTGAACCGGCCGCGTTCGAACTCGGCGCTCACCCCCCGCAGCGCGACGACCTGAGCCTCACCGCTGCCGTACACCTTCCACACGTCGTTCGCCCGGGCCGCGGCCTGCTGTCGGCCTACCGTCGCGGTCACGTCATCTACCTCTTCCGTCTGTCGTTCTCAGCCGCACCGCCCCCGCTGGTCGGTGCGGCGGAATCCATCCTCGAGGTCGCGAGCCCGAAAGCCCTCCGACCTGGGGTGGAATCCGTGCCGATCTTCCGGTGAGGGTCGACCCCCATCCGGGCTCAGGGTGACCCCTGACCGGCAGGCGACGCCGACGTCAGGGCCTCACCTGGCGTGATGGTCAACACATCAGCCCCGCCGCTGGTCACGGTAGGTGACCCGCGCCACCTCAGCCGCCGGGACGGACCAGGCCCGTCTCGTACGCGAGCACGACCGCCTGGACCCGGTCGCGCAACCGTAGCTTCGTCAGCACATGGCCGACATGGGTTTTCACAGTGGTCTCGCTGACCGACAGCACCCGGGCGATCTCCGCGTTGGACAGTCCGCGCGCCATGTGGGTGAGCACCTCGCGCTCCCGGTCGGTCAGCGGCGCCAGCGCCCGCGCCGGCGCGGCGGCCGGGTCCGGCAGCACCTGGGCGAAGCGGTCCAGCAGCCGCCGCAGGATGCGCGGGGACATCACCGCGCCCCCGGCGGCCACCGTGCGGATCGCCGCGACGAGGTCCTCTGCCGGCACGTCCTTGGTGAGGAAGCCGCTCGCCCCGGCCCGCAGCGACCCGACGACGTGTTCGTCCTGCTCGAACGTGGTGAGCACGAGTACCCGCACCGGCAGCCGGGCCGACACGATGGCCCGGGTCGCGGCCACCCCGTCCAGGCGCGGCATCCGGACGTCCATCAGCACCACGTCGGGCAGCAGCCGCCGGGACAGGTCCACCGCCTCCGCTCCGTCGCCGGCCTCACCCACCACGTCGAGGTCGTCCTCCGCGCCGAGCACCATCCGGAATCCGGTACGCAGCAGCGGCTGGTCGTCGGCGAGCAGAACCCGCACCGGCCGGGACACGGCGCCCTCGGTCATGCGTCCCCCTCGTCGTCCGGGCGGCGGTCCGGCCGGGCATCAGCGCACGCCCACGCCCACCCGGCGTGAACCGGGCCGCGGTAACCACCGTAGAGGGCGCCGCCCGCGCGGTCGCCGATCAGGCCGCCCCGATCCCGCAGGTTGGCCGCACTCCGCGCGCCCGGCCCGCGCGGGATCGTGGGCGGTCTGTGTGCCGGGCTTGCGCGGGATCGCCGGTCCCCACGGTGGCCCGGCATCGCATTCGTCCGCGGTGACCCGGCGCCCGGCTCGCCCCGCGGTGACCCGGTGCCGGACTCGCCCCGCGATGACCCGGCCCCGGACAAGCCCGGCTCGGGGAGCGCCGCGCCCCGCTCGGCGAGCCCGTCGCCGATGGTGGGGCACGCCCGCACCCATGATCGACTCCACTTCGCCGAGGTGGCTGCATCCCACCCCCGTCGACCCCGCCACCTCCCCGAGGTGGCGCGTCCCGCCCGCGTCGACTCCGCCACCTCCCCGAGGTGGCTGCGCCCTGCTCCCGTCAACCTCGCCACTTGGGTGAAGTGGCCGGGGTGCTCGGTCGCCACCGGTGGTGATCCACGCCTGCTCGGGGAGGTTGCGGCATCGCGCACCGCTCGATCCCGCCACCTTCCCGAAGTGGCACGCATGCCCCACGGGGCGGGAAGCGGGCGGTCAGGTGGGGGTGGTTACCCAGCGGGATCGCGGGCGCTCTTGCGTGCTGGCCCTGCGCGGGATCGCCCGCCGATAGGGGGCCGTCCGGCCAGGCGTCAGCCCGGGCACCCGCCGGCAGGAGCGGAGGTCACTCGTCGGCGCCGGGCGCTACCGGGCGGGAGCGGGCGTCCACGAGCGGATCGGGCGCGGCTGCGGCCACCGGGAACGGCGGCGGTGTCCCGCCGTAGCTCGGGCACAGCGCCTGGTGGTTGCACCAGTCGCACAGGCGGCTCGGCCGGGGACGGAAGTCCTGCCGGGCGGTGGCCTGCTCGATCGCCCGCCACAGCGCCACCACGGTGCGCTCGAAGCGCACCAGCTCGTCGGCGTCCGGCGCGTAGTCGCAGACCTCGGCGTCCTTGAGGTAGAGCAGACGCAGCACCCGCGGCACCACACCCCGGGTGCGCCACAGCACCAGGGCGTAGAACTTGAGCTGGAACAGCGCCCGCGCCTCGAACGCCTCGCGCGGCGCACCGCCGGTCTTGTAGTCGACCACCCGCAGCGCGCCGTCCGGCGCGACGTCGAGTCGGTCGAGGTAACCCCGGATGAGCAGTTCGTCGTCCACCACCGCGGAGATCAGCGCCTCGCGCTCGGCCGGCTCCAGCCGGCGCGGATCCTCCACCGCGAAGTAGCCGTCCAGCAGCGCCGTCGCCGACCGGAGGAACTCCTGCGGCCCGACGGCGTCGCCGTCGGCGAACAGCGTGGCCAGCTCCGGCTCCTCGGTGAGCAGCCGGTCCCACTGCGGGGCGACCAGGTCACCGGCCGACTCCGGGGTGCGCGCGGCGGCAGGCAGGTCGAACAGCCGCTCCAGCACGGCGTGCACGAGCGTGCCCCGGGCCTGCTCGACGGTCGGCCGCTCGGGCAGCCGGTCGATGCTGCGGAACCGGTAGAGCAGCGGGCAGGTCTTGAAGTCGGCCGCCCGCGACGGCGACAACGAGGCCCGCACGGTGACCGGCGCCGCTGCCGCCGTCTGGTCGCCGGGACTGTCGATCATCGGTTCCGCCGTCATGCCCGGAAGGTTAGGGCACGCGTGTGACAGGGCCCCCGTCGCCGCACCGAAGCATGATCGGAACCGCGCGACCGCGGCGGCTCGCTCCCGGCGCTCACGTAGCATCGGGCCGGTGCAGCAGCGGAGCCGAGGACCCCGCCGGCCGGGGCTCAGCCTCGGCCGGGTCCTCGGGGTGCCGCTGCGCGTCGACGCCTCGATGCTGCTGCTCACGGTCGTGGTCACGGTGCTGTACGCGGCGCTGGCCCGCCGTCAGCTCGACCTCGGCCCGCTCGGCGGCTACCTCGTCGGCCTCGGGTTCGTGATCTCGCTGCTCGGCTCCGTGCTGCTGCACGAGCTGGGCCACGCGCTGACCGCCCGCCGGTACGGCATCGGTGTGCGGGGGATCACGCTGGAACTGCTCGGCGGGTACACCGAGATGGACCGCGACGCCCCCAGCCCCCGGGTCGAGCTGCTGATCTCCCTGGCCGGCCCGGCCGTCTCCGCGGTGCTCGGCGCCGGCGCGGTCGCCGCCACCCTCGCCCTGCCCGCCGGCACGCTCGGCCACCAGCTCGCCTTCCAGCTCGCGGTCAGCAACGTGGTGGTGGCGATCTTCAACAGCCTGCCCGGGCTGCCGCTGGACGGCGGCCGGGCACTGCGCGCCGCCGTGTGGGCGCTCACCCGCGACCGGCACCGCGGCACCGAGGTGGCCGGCTGGGTGGGCCGGGCCGTCGCGCTGGGCACGCTGGCGCTGGTCGTGGTGCTCACCATGCGCCGGGCACTGGCCCCGCTGGCCCTGCCGCTGCTCCTGCTCGTCGCGCTGACGCTGTGGCGCGGCGCCGGCCAGTCGATCCGGCTGGCCCGCATCGGCCGCCGGCTGCACCTGGTCGACCTCGCCCGGCTGGCCCGCCCGGTGCTGCCGGTGCCCGCCGGTACCCCGCTGGCCGAGGCGCAGCGCCGCCGCGACGAGGCGGGCACCCCCGACGCGGCGCTCGGCGTGGCCGACTCGGCCGGCCGTACCGTCGCCCTGGTCGACCCGGCGCGCGCCGCCCGCGTACCCCCGGAACGGAGGCCGTGGGTCGCGGTGGACGAGGTGGCCCGCGACCTGGCCGCCGTGCCGGCCCTGCCGCTCGGGACCGACGGCGAGCGGGTGCTGGAGACGGTGCGCACCCACCCGGGCGCGCAGTACGTCGTGACGGCAGGCGAAGATGTGGTCGGCGTGCTGCACATCGCGGATCTCGCCCAGCTCCTGGAACCCGAACGGAAGACGAACACGTGACCGCAGAGATCTCCACCGTCCCGGCGTTGCCCCCGGTGCACCGTGGGCCGTTCCGGCCCGGCGACCGGGTCCAGCTGACCGACCCGAAGGGCCGGATGCACACCGTGACGCTGGAGCCCGGCAAGGAGTTCCACACCCACCGCGGGATCCTCAAGCACGACACCCTGATCGGCCTGCCCGACGGCAGCGTGGTCACCACCGCCGGCGGCGGTACGGCGTTCCTGGCGCTGCGGCCGCTGCTGTCGGACTACGTGCTGTCCATGCCGCGCGGCGCCCAGGTGATCTACCCGAAGGACTCGGCGCAGATCGTCGCCATGGGCGACGTCTTCCCCGGCGCCAAGGTGCTGGAGGCCGGCGCCGGATCCGGCGCGCTGTCCTGCTCGCTGCTGCGGGCCGTCGGCACCGAGGGCGAGCTGCACTCGTTCGAGGTGCGCGACGACTTCGCGCAGATCGCCCGCCGCAACGTCGAGGCGTTCTTCAACGGCCCGCACCCGGCCTGGAACCTGCACGTCGGCGACGTCGCCGACTGCGCCGAGACCGGATTCGACCGGATCATCCTGGACATGCTCACCCCGTGGGAGATGCTCGACATGGTCGAGCGGGCGCTCGTGCCCGGCGGCGTGCTGATCGGCTACGTGGCCACCACCCCGCAGCTGTCCGAGCTGGTCGAGGCGCTGCGCGAGCGCGGCGGCTGGACCGAACCGCGCGCCTGGGAGTCGCTCGTGCGCGACTGGCACGCCGAGGGGCTCGCGGTCCGCCCGGACCACCGGATGATCGCCCACACCGCGTTCCTGGTGTCCGCGCGCAAGCTCGCCCCCGGGGTCACCGCGCCGCCGCGCCGGCGCAAGCCCAGCAAGGGCGCCGAGGCGTACGCGCAGCGCCGCGA
>NZ_JBXUOV010000220.1:0-8372 GCF_057196585.1 Micromonospora sp. ATLC20 | reverse complement strand
CTAAGCCCTCCAGCGCCGATGGTACTGCACTCGGGAGGGTGTGGGAGAGTAGGACACCGCCGGACAATCTTTCAAATTCAGGGCCACCCCCCACCGGGGTGGCCCTGAATTGCGTTGCCGGCCCCGATGCGGGTGATGGGCGCATCGGTCACTTCGCCGAGCTGGCGAATCGGCCACCACTACGCCGAAGTGGCGGCAACGAACTGCCCCGGATCCAGCCACCTCGCCGAACTGGCGAATCGTCCCGCCACCTCCCCGAAGTGGCGGCACGGCCTGCGCGGCATCCACCCACCCCGAACAGGCGGCTGGGCAGCCCCTACCCCGGAACCGGTGGCATGGAGGGGAAGGGACCGCCGGCACGGCGACGTGGCGGGGACGGGGCAAGGCGTTTGTGGTCACCTCGCCCGTACCGGCGCGGACGAGTGAGCGCCGAGGTCGCGGGTCAGCGGCGCTGGACGGACTCGCGGATGTCCCGGAACAGGGCCGCTGCGTCGTCGACCCGGCGACCCGGGAACATGCCCATCACCACGCTGCCGTGGTCGGCCCACCCGCACACCGCGAAGTCGCCGCCGTCGCCGCTCGTCGTACCGCACTTCATCACGCCGCCCAGGCGGCCCGCGTCCACCTCGCGCAGCCCTGCAACCCGGCCGGTCTCGTCGGCCATCAGGCCGAACAGGGTGTCCAGGTCCCGTTCGGGCTGCCAGAGCAGCGTGGTGCCGCCGAACAGCAGCACCGATCGCTTGGCGTCCCCGCGGTCGGAGTAGACGGCGCCGTAGCCGCGGTCCAGCTCGATGTCGGCGGCCAGTCCGTCGCGCAGGTAGTCGGCGGTACTGCGGGCCCGTTCGCTGTCGTCGCGTACCAGCCCGGCCACCTCGGCCGGCTGACCGAGCGTGGTGTCCTTCTGCTGGATCACCCGCCAGCCGCCCAGCCCGAGCGCGCCGGCACCGGCCAGGCCGGCCGCCAGCAGGGCGGTGAGGACGATCTTCCGGCGCCGGGACACGGGACGGCGTTCGGGCTCCTGCGCGGGATCGCGGCGGCTCAGCTCGATCGGCTCATCGGTCAGCTCGACCGGATCGGAACCCCCGTCGACCGGGCGCTCGGTGAGATGCGCGTCGGACATGACCGCCACCGTACGCGAATCACAGGTGGTGCACGTCGGGTCCCCGAAAGCGCTCCGTAGACTTTCAGGGTGACCGAGAGACTGGATGCCCGACGCCCCGACGCCCCGACCCTCGCCGGCCAGTACCAGCCCGGCGAGGTAGAGCAGCGACGGTACGAGCAGTGGGTAGCCGGCGGGCACTTCCGGGCGTCGGCGGACAGCGAGAAGCCGCCGTTCACCATCGTCATCCCGCCGCCGAACGTCACCGGCTCGCTGCACATGGGGCACGCGTTCGAGCACACGCTCATGGATGCGCTCACCCGGCGGAAGAAGATGCAGGGGTACGAGGCGCTCTGGCTGCCGGGCATGGACCACGCCGGCATCGCCACCCAGAACCTGGTCGAGCGGCAGCTCGCCGGTGAGGGGCTGTCCCGGCACGACCTCGGGCGGGAGAAGTTCGTCGAGCGGGTCTGGCAGTGGAAGGCCGAGTCCGGCGGCGCGATCCTCGGCCAGATGCGCCGGCTCGGCGACGCGGTCGACTGGGACCGTGAGCGCTTCACCATGGACGAGGGCCTGTCCCGGGCCGTGCAGACCATGTTCAAGAAGCTCTTCGACGACGGGCTCATCTACCGGGCCAACCGGATCATCAACTGGTGCCCGCGCTGCCTCACCGCGCTGTCCGACATCGAGGTGGAGCACACCGACGACGAGGGCGAGCTGGTCTCGATCCGCTACGGCGACGAGGTCGTGGTGGCGACCACCCGCGCGGAGACCATGCTCGGCGACACCGCGGTGGCGGTGCACCCGGACGACGAGCGCTACAAGCACCTGATCGGCACCGAGGTGGAGCTGCCGCTCACCGACCGGCGGATCCCGATCGTGGCCGACGAGCACGTCGACCCGAGCTTCGGCACCGGCATGGTCAAGGTGACCCCGGCGCACGACCCGAACGACTTCGAGATCGGCCAGCGGCACGACCTGCCCTCACTGACGATCATGGACGAGCGCGGCGTCATCACCGCGCCCGGCCCGTTCCAGGGCCTGGACCGGTACGAGGCCCGCCCGGCGATCGTCGCGGCACTGCGCGAGCAGGGCCGGATCGTGGCCGAGAAGCGGCCGTACCTGCACGCGGTCGGCCACTGCTCGCGGTGCAAGACGACTGTCGAGCCGCGCCTGTCGTTGCAGTGGTTCGTCAACACCGCGCCGCTCGCCAAGGCCGCCGGTGACGCGGTGCGCGACGGCCGGGTGAAGATCGAGCCGGCCGAGCTGGCCAAGCGCTACTTCGCCTGGGTCGACAACATGCACGACTGGTGCATCTCCCGCCAGCTGTGGTGGGGACACCGCATCCCCGTCTGGTACGGCCCGGACGGCGAGATCGTCTGCGTCGGCCCGGACGAGGAGACGCCGTCCGGCGAGGGCTGGCGGCAGGACGAGGACGTCCTGGACACCTGGTTCTCCAGCGGGCTGTGGCCGTTCTCCACGCTCGGCTGGCCCGAGCGCACCCCCGACCTGGCGAAGTTCTACCCGACCAGCGTGCTGGTCACCGGCTACGACATCCTGTTCTTCTGGGTCGCCCGGATGATGATGTTCGGCCTGTACGCGATGGACGGCGTGCAGCCGTTCGACGTGGTGGCGCTGCACGGCATGGTCCGCGACGAGCACGGCAAGAAGATGTCGAAGTCGTTCGGCAACGTGGTCGACCCGCTGGACTGGATCGACCGGTTCGGCGCCGACGCCACCCGGTTCACGCTGGCCCGGGGCGCCAACCCCGGCCAGGACGTGCCGGTCAGCGAGGAGTGGTGCCAGGGCTCCCGCAACTTCTGCAACAAGCTCTGGAACGCCACCCGGTTCGCGCTCCTCAACGGCGCGCACACCGACGGCCCGCTGCCGGCCGCCGCCGACCTCTCCACCGTCGACAGGTGGATCCTGTCCCGGCTGGCGCACGTCACCGCCGAGGTCGACGAGCAGTTCGAGGCGTACGAGTTCGCGAAGGTCTGCGACCTGCTCTACCACTTCGCGTGGGACGACGTCTGCGACTGGTACGTGGAGCTGAGCAAGCCCGTGCTGGCCGAGGGCGGCCCCGCCGCCGACGCCACCCGCCGCGTGCTGGGCCACGTGCTGGACCAGCTCCTGCGGCTGCTGCACCCGGTCATCCCGTTCGTCACCGACGAGCTGTGGGCCGCGCTCAGCGGTGGCGAGACCGTACTGACGGCGTCCTGGCCGGTCGCCGACCGTACCCTGATCGACGACGCCGCGGAGGGCGAGGTCGGCACCCTCCAGCGGGTGGTGACCGAGGTCCGGCGGTTCCGGTCGGACCAGGGGCTGCGGCCGACCCAGCGGGTCGCCGCGCGGCTCGACGGCCTGGCCGGCGCGGGCATCGCGGCGCACGAGCCGCTGGTGCGCTCGCTGGCCCGGCTGGACGCGCCGGGCGACGATTTCCAGGCGAGCGCCACGCTGGCCATGCCCGGCGCGGTGAGCGTCGCGCTCGACACCCGCGGCTCGATCGACGTGGCCGCCGAGCGCGCCCGGCTCACCAAGGACCGGGCGGCAGCCGAGAAGGAGGCCACCCAGGCGCGGGCGAAGCTGGACAATCCGGCGTTCGTCGGCAAGGCGCCCGAGCCGGTGGTGGCGAAGATCCGCGAACGGCTGGCGGTGGCCGAGGCGGACCTGGTCCGGATCGACGCCGCCCTGGAGGCGCTTTCCTCGTGAGCGCGAGGAGTGAGCCGGGGTTGCGAGCCCCGCAGTCGCGAACGAAAGATGGCTCCGCATGAGTGACCGCACCGAGTTCGCCGAGGTGGAGGCCGCGCTCAACGCGCGCGGCTTCACCCGGATGCACTTCGAGCTGGAGAAGATCGAGACCCTGCTCGACCTGCTGGGCAGCCCGCAGCGGGCGTACCCGTCGATCCACCTGACCGGCACCAACGGCAAGACCTCGACGGCCCGGATGATCGACTCGCTGCTGCGGGCGTTCGGGCTGCACACCGGCCGCTACACCAGCCCGCACCTGGAGACCGTCCGGGAGCGGATCAGCCTGGACGGCGAGGCGGTGAGCGAGGAGCGGTTCGTGTCCACGTACCGTGAGATCGCGCCGCTGGCCGAGCTGGTCGACCAGCGGTTCGCCGAGCCGCTGACGTACTTCGACATGACCACGGCGCTGGCGTTCGCCACGTTCGCCGACGCCCCGGTCGACGTGGCGGTGGTGGAGGTCGGGCTCGGCGGCGCGGAGGACGCGACGAACGTGATCCAGGCCGGCGTCGCCGTGATCACCCCGATCGGGCTGGACCACACCGAGTGGCTCGGCGACACGATCGAGGACATCGCGCTGCACAAGGCCGGCATCATCCACCCCGGCGCCACAGTGATCGCGGCGGCGCAGGAGGAGGAGGCTGCTCGTCCGATCCTGGAACGCTGCGCCGAGGTCAACGCCACCGTCGCCCGCGAGGGCGCCGAGTTCGGCGTGCTGCGCCGCGCGGTCGCGGTCGGCGGCCAGGTGCTGACCATCCAGGGCCTGGGCGGAGTGTACGAGGAGATCTTCATCCCGCTGCACGGCGCGCACCAGGCGCAGAACGCGGCGGTCGCGCTGGCAGCCGTGGAAGCGTTCCTCGGTGCCGGCGCCCGGCGGCAGCTCGACATCGAGGCGGTCCGTGAGGGATTCGCCGCGACCAGTTCGCCGGGCCGGCTGGAGCGGGTGCGTACCGCCCCGACGGTGCTGCTCGACGGCGCGCACAACCCGCACGGGATGGCCGCGACGGTCGCCGCCGTGCAGGAGGAGTTCGCGTTCAGCAAGCTCGTCGGCGTGCTCGCGGTGCTCGGTGACAAGGACGCGGCGAGCCTGCTGGAACTGCTCGAACCGGTGCTCGACTCGATCGTGGTGGCGGAGAACAGCTCGGCCCGGGCGATGCCGGTGGACGAGCTGGCCGCGCTGGCGCGGGAGATCTTCGGGCCGGAGCGGGTGCAGGTGACCCGGGAGATGCCCGACGCCATCGAGGCGGCGGTGGCGGAGGCCGAGGCGGACGTGCCGGGCGAGCTGTCCGGGGTGGGCGTGCTGATCACCGGATCGGTGGTGACAGTGGCCGACGCCCGCCGGCTGCTCAAGCGATGACCGGCCCGCAGCGCCCGACAGGGCCGGAGCAGCCCGACGGCGTCCGCCGGTCCGGGCTGCGGAACCCGGACAAGGCGGTGCGCGGACTCGGCGCCGGCACGATGTCGCTGGAGGCGCTGGTGCTGCTGCTGGCCATCCAGCCGATCCGGGTGGTCGGCGGTGACCTGAGCGGCGCGGCGATCGGCGCGATCGTGACGCTGGCGGTCGCCTGTGTGGTGCTCGCCGGGATGATGCGCCGCCCATGGGCATGGCACGCCGGCACCGTGATCCAGGGACTGCTGCTGCTCTCCGGGCTGCTGCACTGGTCGCTGTTCGCGCTCGGCGTGATGTTCGCGCTGGTGTGGGCGTACGCACTGCACGTGCGGCGGGTCATCCTCGGCTGAGCGCCGTCGCGCTGTCGCGGGTGTTGAGAAGGGGGCCTTCCTTACACCTGGGCGAGGGTGCGCCACTGAGTCAGCGCGACGCCGTGGCCGTCGGGGTCGCGGAAGGCAGCCGCCCACACCTCCAGCTTGGTGCCCCGGTTGACCACGCGCGGGGCGTACGTGAACCGGACGCCGGAGTCGCGCAGCCGCTCGTACGCACCCTGGATGTCGTCCACCTCCAGGTTGACGTGCACCAGGCGGCGGCTGATCGGGGCGGCGCCGGTCACCCGGCGCAGCACCAGCCGGGTCGGCCCGGAGACGAGCACGGCGTTGCCCTCGCCCCGGTCCAGCTCCTCGAAGCCGAGCTCCCGGTAGAAGTCGAGGGACCGGTCCAGGTCGGTGACGAGCAGCGTGATGCCGACGCCGCTGATCGGGCTGGCCAGTTCGTCCGGCTCGGTCGCGCCGGACGGGCCGAAGATCGCCTCGTCCAGTTCCTCGGGCGTCGGCGGCGCGTCGGAGCGCCGAGGGGCGTCCGCGGGGTCGTCCAGCGCCACGTCGATCGGGTCGGTCTCGGTGTCGGCCGGCCCGATGTCGGCCCGTCCGGCGTCGGCCGACCCCGAGCCGGCCGGCCCGGAGTCGACGAGCACTGTCTCGACCGGCACGGTGTCGACCGGCTCCTCGGCCGGCGAGCGGGGCGCCGGGGCGCGGCGGGGGAGCGGGTCAGGGCCGGCCGTGCGTTCGGCCCGCTCGACGAGCTGGCCCTCCAGCACCACCGGGCCGCCGGGGCTCTGGTGCAGCACCACCGGCTCGCGGTCCTCGGCCCGGGGCGGTACGTCGTCCAGGTACGGGTCCGGCGCGGGCGGGTAGTCGTCGCGGAAGTCGTCCTCCGGCGCGCGCCCAGCCCACGGCGGCGCCTCCTGCGCGATCAGCGGCTCGTCCAGCGGGTCCGGCTCGACGGCGTACTCGGGCGGCAGGTCGGCGACCGCGGCGGCGCTCTCGGCGTGCGTGGGCACCTCGTCCCAGAGCACGCGTACGTGCCGCTGGTCGTCCAGCGCCACCCGGACCGGCAGCGCCTGGCCCAGCGAGGGCCACTTGGCGACCGGCACCCGAGGCTCGATGATCTTCTTGGAGCGAGGCGGCAGCCCCGGCGCGTCGATCACCAGTTGCAGCTCGCACCGGCCGAACGCGTACTGGGTGGGCGGCTCGGAGGCGCTGTGCACGTGCCCCAGGCCGATCACCCAGGTGCGGCCGCCGCCGCGTACCGTGGCCAGGGCGATCGCCAGCACCAGCAGCGCCACGCCGAGCGCCACGATGGCCCAGCTGGTCATGCCGAGCCCGAACACGGTCACGAAGGTGGCGACGGTGCCCAGCACCGCCCCGATCAGTTTGCGTACCGGCGCGATCGTGCGGTTCCCGCCATTCGCCACAGTGGACCTCCCAGGGGTTCCAGGGCCAGGCTAGGCCGCCGCGGCGGGCCAGGGAAGACGCAGCCGCCGCGCCGGCGCCGGGACCGGGTCGCTACGCTGACCGTACCCAGCCGAACCCCGTTTGAGTGCGCAGGAGGAACCCAGCGTGTCCAGCAGCAGCCCGGACGAGCGGTCGCTCGTACTGATCAAGCCCGACGCGGTGCGCCGCGGTCTGGTGGGCGAGATCCTGTCCCGTTTCGAGCGCAAGGGCCTGCGGATCGACGCGATGGTGAGCCGGACCATGGACGGCGACTTCGCCGACCAGCACTACGCCGAGCACGTCGACAAGCCGTTCTACCCGCCGCTGAAGACGTTCATGACCAGCGGCCCGCTGGTGGCGCTGGTGCTCTCCGGCGACCAGGTGGTCGAGGTCGTGCGCGCGATGATCGGCAGCACCGACGGCCGCAAGGCCGCCGCCGGCACCATCCGCGGTGACCTGTCGCTGTCGAACCGGGAGAACCTGGTGCACGCCTCCGACTCGGCGGACAGCGCCAAGCGCGAGATCGCGCTCTGGTTCCCCGAGCTGGCCTGACCGACACGCCGACGGCCCCGGCCCGCTCCTGGCGGGACCGGGGCCGTCGTGTGTCAGCGATCAGACCTGCGCCGGCGGCTGCGTCCGGCAGGTCACCGCGACCCGGTTCCACACGTTGATGGTGGCGATCGCCATCACCAGGTCCGCCAGCTCCTTCTCCGACCACACCTTCGCCGCGGCGTCCCAGACGTCATCCGGCACGCCGTGCTCGCCGAGCCGGGTCACCGCGTCGGTGAGGGCCAGCGCGGCCCGCTCCCGCTCGTCGAAGAACGGCGCCTCGCGCCACGCCGCGACAGCGAACAGCCGGCGGCTGTCCTCACCGGCCGCCAGCGCCTCGCGGCTGTGCATGTCCACGCAGAACGCGCAGCCGTTGCGCATCGACGCCCGCAGCTTCACCAGCTCCAGCACGGTGTGGTCCACGTTCGCCCGGACGTACTTCTCCAGGCCCAGCACGGCCTGGTACGCCTCCGGTGCCACCGCCGCCATGTCCATCCGGCTCATCGCCGCCTCCTTGAGGGTTCGGGTACGCGCACAGGACGGGGCACGGTGGGCGCGGTGTGACGGCCCGGCGGTGTGACGGTTGTCATGCCGGGGCGCTGGACAGCAGTCGTTGACGTGCCGGTCACCTCGACCGGAGTTCCCGGCTACCTGCGGCCGGTAGACCGGGCTGGCGACACTGCCGAGACCGGGAGAACCCATGACGCACTTCGATCGACGTACCCTGCTCCGCGCCGGCCTGGTCGCCGGTGCCGGAGTCGCCGGCGGCGCGCTGCTCGGCGCGCCCGGCGCGCCCGCCGCACCCGGCCTGCGG
>NZ_JBXUOV010000219.1:0-8448 GCF_057196585.1 Micromonospora sp. ATLC20 | reverse complement strand
GGGCCGGCGGGCGCACCCGGGCCGGCGGTGGCCGTCGCGTCCGGGCCGCCGCGGGAGCCCCGGCGGCGCAGCAGGAGCACGACCACCACGGCGACGACAAGCAGGAGCACGACCGCGCCGGCGACGACCGGCAGCCAGGGGAAGGAGCCGTCCCCGGTCACCACTGCCGCCGGGCTGGTGGCGGGCGGCGGGGGCGCCTGGGCGACGGCACGCAACTCGGCCGGCTTGGGCTGGTTGGCGACCACCTTCCAGCTCACCGAGCGTCCGGTGATCGTGCCGTTCGTGTCGAGCACCCGGCCGGGGAACGTCACCGAGATCTCGAACTCCATCAAGGTCATGAACGCCTGTTGCTGGCGCGGATCCTGCTGTCCGAACTTGCCGCCGTATTTCTTCGGGTCCAGCGGGAGCGAGAAGCGAATGAGATCCTCGTCCCGGACGAGATTCACGCTTTCGCTCGTGAATTGCGCCAGCGGCGTTTTCCGGTACGTGATCTGAATGCCGTACGAGGTGGCGTCCTCGTACCGGGTCTCCGCTCCGGGCGGAAGTGAGGGAATGTTCGGCCGCAGTTCGGCGAACGCCACCGCCGGATCCGGGTTCCGCTGCTTGAGCACGGACTTCGGCGCGGTGAGCAGGAGCTGACCGGAGACCGTGTCGTCATCGTTCACGGTCAGCCCGAGGTTGAGCTGCATGCAGCCGCTCAATATCGCCACGAGGGCGAGACACACCGCGAGTCCGAATGCCCGGCTGCGGCGGAGTCTCGTATTCATGCGGCAAGTGTGAGCGCCCGCGGCGGGCGCGACAGTCAGCGATCAGCCGCCTTCGTGTCGCCGATCTTACCGGCCGTCTCTCCCATTCGGCCGACCCCGGGAAACCGTCGCGCTCGATATTCTGGAATGTTGTGTCCGGGTGTTCTCATCCGGTGCCCGCCACGACCCGGAACACCGGGATGTCCGCGGCGACGCGGGCGAACTCGGCGAGCGGAGCGTGCCGGCCCACCGGCACGTGCGCCCGGGCACCAGGGGCCAGCGCCAGGTGCCGCCGCAGGATCGCCGGCCGCTGCGCCACCGGCACCTCGACCAGCCGGACCGGCTCGCGGCGGCGACGCCGCAGCACCACCCGCCCGTCCGCGGCACGCACGTTCGCCACCCAGTTGGCACCCGCGCCCAGCATCGACACCACGTACCGCTCGCCGTCGAGGTCGGCGACCACTATCGGCACCGAGACGGTCCGGCCGGTCCGGCGGCCCGGCACCTCCATCGTCACCCAGTGCCGCGGGGCGAGGCCGGCGCCGTACTGCCAGGCCGACAGCGCGTTCATCATCCGGGCCAGCCGGTTCGGCCGGCCGCCCCGGTACATCCACGTCATGACCCCGCCCATCGGACCCCTCCTTCTCCCGTACCCATTGACGGACGTCCGCCCGGCGACGGCCAGGGCCGACCGGCCCGAACACGTCCACCGCAGCGTGAACCGCCGCGCGCCCGGCCACCGGCCGGTCCGCCGGGCCGCAGGTGAGGTACGCAGACCGGAAGGGAAGCGATGACAGCGACCGCGAGCCGGGCCGCGTCGGCGCTCCGGCAGGCAGCCGGGCGGCTCCGGCACGGCTGGCGCCCGGCCGGCGCATCCGCCGTACCGCCGAGGTGGTGCTCGGCGTGGCCGTCGGCGTGCTCGTGGCCGAGCTGGTGGTGCAGGCGCTGGGCCCGCGCACCACCAGCACCGTCCTCGTGGTCGTCCTGCTCACCGTCACGCTGGCGGTGGCGGTCGGCGCCAGCTCGGTCAGCACCGTGCCGACCACGCTCTCCGCGCTCTACCTGGCCGTGGTGTCGCCACCGAACGAGACGCTCGTGCCGGTGCGGTTCGTCGACGCGCTCATCGGCGGTGTGGTCGCGCTCGTCACCAGCCAGGTCCTCAACGTCCGCCGGCCGCTCGTCCCGCTCGCCGGGCAGTGACCGGTGCTCAGGCGCTCTCCCGGGCGACAAGCGTCGACGGGAACGCGGTGCTCGGGGCGGCCGGCGCGCGCGTCAGCACGGCCGTGGCCGCGGCGGCCGCGATCCGGTCCACCGGGTGGGTCGCGGTGGTCAGCGGCGGGCTACTGATCGCCGCGTACGGCAGGTCGTCGAACCCGGCCACCGCCACGTCGTGCGGCACCCGCACGCCGCGCCCGCGCAGCGCCGCGATCACGCCGAAGGCGGTGGCGTCGCTGGCCGCGTAGACCGCGTCGGCGTCCGGCCACCGGCGCAGCGCCTCCAGCGCCGCCCGGCCGCCCCGCGCCGTGGTGAAGTCGCCGGTGACCAGCCGCTCCGGCGCCCCCGACTCCCGCATCAGCTCCCGGTACGTGGTGACCGACCGTTCGGCGCAGCTCAGCCAGCGCGGCCCGGTGACCATGACGATGCGGCGCCGGCCGGTGGCGTACAGGTGACGCAGCACCTCGCCCGCGCCACCGGCGTTGTCGACGTCGAACGAGGGCACCGTCGGCGAGCCCCGACCGATCGAGACGACCCGGCCGCGCAGCCTCGGCGGCACCGCGTCCAGCGCGGCCTGGGTCGTGTTGACCAGGATCACGCCGCATACGCCCCGGTCCGCGCCGAGCCGGGCCAGCCCCGACGGGTCGGCCAGCGGCAGCCACTCCAGCGCCACGCCGACGCCGTGCGGCGCGCACACCCGTGACGCCGCGCTCACCACCCGGTGCACGTACGGGTCGTCCAGCACCGTGCCGTCGCGGCCCACCACGGCCACCACCAGGCGTACCCCGGCCCCGCGCACCAGCGCCCGGGCCGCGAGGTCCGGCACGTAGTCGAGGCGCTCGGCGGCGGCCCGCACCCGGGCACGGGCGTCCGCCGAGGCGAACCCGTAGCCGCCGAGCACCCGGGAGGCGGTGGCCCGGGACACCCCGGCGTCGCGGGCGACGTCTTCGAGCGTGGCGGGACGTGCGGTCGGCGTACCCATGTCCGCATCATGCCTGCTCCGGCGCGGATGGGCGAAGCCTTAACGGCGCTTGTGGTGGAAGCGCTCTCAGGTGTGCGATTGTCGTCGGGATCAGACGGGGGAAGGGACCACCGCACCGTGAGCAGCACCATCGACGCACCGGCCGGGAAGCGGCCACCGGCGCCCCGGGCGGTGCTGACCGCCCGCAACGGCGTCGCCGTCGTCTTCGCCCTCAACGGGCTCGCGGTGGCGAGCTGGTTCTCCCGGGTCCCGGCGGCCCAGGAGGCGCTCGACTTCAGCCCGGGCCGGCTCGGCCTGCTGCTGTTCTGCGTGTCCGCGGGCTCGCTGCTGGCCATGCCCACCGCCGGCCTGGTCACCCAGCGGCTCGGGCCGACGCGCACGGTGGCCGTCTCGGTGGTGCTCGTCGCGCTCGGCCTGACCGGGGCCGGTCTCGCCGCCAGCCTGGCCGGATCGGCCGTCGGGGTCGGGCTCGGGCTCGCCGCGTTCGGCTTCGGCTCCGGCATGTGCGACGTGGCGATGAACGTCGAGGGCGCGGCGGTGGAGAAGCGCCTCGGGTACACCATCCTGCCCCGGTTCCACGCCGCCTGGAGCCTCGGCTCGGTGGCCGGGGCCGGGCTGGGCGCCGGGGCGGCGCATTTCGGCGTACCCGTCGGGGTGCATCTGCCGGTCCTGTCCGTGCTGGTCCTGGCCGGCACGCTGCTCGGAGCCCGGGCGTTCCTCGCCGCACCGGCCGAGGCGGCCGGCGACGGGGAGGCGGCGGCCCGGCGGCGGGCGCTGCTGGCCGCCTGGCGCGAGCCCCGCACCCTGCTGATCGGGCTGCTCGTGCTGGTCATGGCATTCACCGAGGGCAGCGCCAACGACTGGCTCGCGGTGGCGTTCGTGGAGGGGTACGAGGTCGACGAGGCCGTCGGCGCCGCCGTGTTCGGCGTGTTCGTGGTGGGCATGACGCTCGGCCGCACCGTCGGCACGATCGCCATCGACAGGTGGGGGCGGGTGCCGGTGCTGTACGGGACCATCGCGATGGCGTCCGCCGGCGCCGCGCTCGCCGTGCTGGCCGGCTCCGGCCCGCTCGCCGTGGCCGGCGTGGCGCTGTGGGGCATCGGCGCGTCGCTCGGCTTCCCGGTCGGGATGAGCGCCGCCGCCGACGACGAGGACAAGGCCCCGGCCCGGGTGAGCGTGGTGGCCGTGATCGGCTACACCGCCTTCCTCGCCGGCCCGCCGCTGCTCGGCTTCCTCGGTGACCACTTCGGGGTGCTGTCCGCGCTCGGCGTGGTGCCGCTGCTCCTGCTGCCCACGCTCGCGCTGGTGCCGGTGCTGCGGGAGCGCCGCGCCGCGCCGGACGCGCATGCCGGAACCCCGGCGGCGAAGATCGGCTGAGCCGCTCCAGCCGACTCCCACCGCGCTCCCAGCCGCCTGCCAGGCGGGCGTGCTGCACTGGAGCGAACGCCGAGGAGAGGAGGCGGGCATGGGCTGGTTCAGCCGCCGGGCCGCCGACCCGACGACGCCCACGAAGCTCGACCGCGAGGCGACCAAGGAGGACCTGGCGCAGCTGGAGGCGTTCGTCACCAGCCGGCGCGGGGTCGAGTTCTACCTGGAACCGGAGACCACCGCCACCGACACCACAGTCGTCGCCATCGCGCACGACGGCGAGTGGATCCGCCGCCGTACCGGCTCGCCCCGCGTCGCCGGCCGGATCGCCCAGAAGCACGCGGTGCCGCTGTACGAGGCGGCCCGCACCGGCTACCCGGAGCGGATGCGGGCATGGAACCGGGCTCACCCGGAACGCCGGGCCCGCTGACCGGCGCGGTCAGCCGGTCAGCGCGGTGACGCAGGCGTAGCCCAGGAACGCCGCGCCCAGGCCCGCAACGACACTGAGCGCCACATTCGCGTACGCGAGGCGGCGCTTCCCGGTGCGGGCCAGGCGCAGCGTCTCGTAGCTGAGCGTGGACCACGTGGTCAGCGCGCCGCAGAAGCCCGTGCCGACCAGCGCCGCCACACCCGGGTCGACGGGCGCCGCTAGCAGGCCGCCGAGCAGCAGCGACCCGGCCACGTTGACGGTGAGCGTGCCCCACGGGAACGGCGAGCCGTGCCGGGCCTGCACCGCCCGGTCGGTCAGGTAGCGCAGCGGCGCGCCGATCGCGGCGCCGAGCGCGATCAGCAGAACGCTCACCGTCGCCTCCCGTCCCAGGCGGTCACCGTCGGCTCCCGTCCCGGGCGGGCAGCAGCCGGGTGGTCACCGTGTCCCCGGCGGCGACCGCCGCCAGCGCGCCGAGCACCGTCGCGGCCAGGTAGAGGCCCGCCGTACCGGCCGCGCCGTCGGTCAGCAGCCGCTGCGCGTCGACCGCGTACGCGGAGAACGTGGTGAACCCGCCGAGCACGCCGACCCCGAGGAACGGGCGGGTCAGCGGGTGGGCCGGGCGGGCGGCGAGCATCGCCATCAGCACGCCGATGAGCAGACACCCGGCGACGTTGACGGCGAACGTGGCCCACGGGAACTCGCCGGGCCGGTGCGGCACCGCGACCTGCGCGCCGGCCCGGGCCAGCGCACCGATCACGCCACCGGCGGCGATCACGCCGAGCACGGCCGCCGGGTGCGCGGACAGTTCCGACCGGTCGGCCGGTACGCGCAGGTCGACATCCGGATCGACCCGAGGATCCGACACGACACCTCCCACCAGCACCCGAGAGCATAACCCCGCCCGCCGCCCCGCCTCCCGCTCTCGGCGATCTTGCACTTTCGGCCCCGGCACAGCGGGCGAAGCGGACACCCGAGGGGCGGCAAGTGCAAGATCGCGGGGGAGGGGGGTGGGGGAGGGGAAGGGGGTGGCGGGCGTACGGTGGGCGCAGCGCCCGGCCCGCGGCGTCCGGGGCCCGTCGTGCCAGGAGGTCACCGTGGAGGAGCGCACGCCCCGTCCGGACGAGCTGGATCCCGTCGAGCGGATCGGCGTCGACGAGCTGCGCGCGCTGCAACTGGACCGGCTGCGGCACTCGCTGCGGCACGCGTACGACAACGTGCCCCACTACCGGCGCGCGTTCGACGCCCTCGGCGCGCACCCCGACGACCTGCGTGAACTGGCCGACCTGGCCCGCTTCCCGTTCACCACGAAGGCGGAGCTGCGGGAGAACTACCCGTTCGGCATGTTCGCGGTGCCCCGCGAGCGGGTCGCCCGGCTGCACGCCTCCTCCGGCACCACCGGCCGTCCCACAGTGGTCGGCTACACCCGCGCCGACCTGGACACCTGGGCGAAGCTCATGGCCCGCTCGATCCGCGCCGCCGGGGGCCGCCGCGGCGACCGGGTGCACGTCGCGTACGGCTACGGGCTGTTCACCGGCGGGCTCGGCGCGCACTACGGCGCCGAGGAGCTGGGCTGCACGGTCGTCCCGGTGTCCGGCGGCATGACCGAGCGCCAGGTCATGCTGATCCGCGACCTCGAACCGGAGGTCATCATGGTGACCCCGAGCTACATGCTCGCCATCGTGGACGAGATGGAACGCCAGGGCGTCGACCCGCGCACCACCTCGCTGCGGGTGGGCGTCTTCGGCGCCGAGCCGTGGACCGAGGACATGCGCCGCGAGCTGGAGCAGCGCCTGGACATGCACGCGCTGGACATCTACGGCCTGTCCGAGGTGATGGGCCCGGGCGTGGCGGTCGAGTGCGTGGAGACCAAGGACGGCCTGCACCTGTGGGAGGACCACTTCTACCCGGAGATCATCGACCCGATGACCGGGGAGGTGCTGCCCGACGGGGAGCGGGGCGAGCTGGTGCTGACCTCGCTGACCAAGGAGGCCATGCCCGTCGTCCGCTACCGCACCCGGGACCTGACCCGGCTGCTGCCCGGCACCGCCCGCCCGATGCGGCGGATCGAGAAGATCACCGGACGGACCGACGACATGATGATCGTCCGAGGGGTGAACGTCTTCCCGACGCAGATCGAGGAGCTGATCCTGCGTACCCCGGCCCTGTCGCCGCACTTCCAGTGCGTGCTCGACCGGCGGGGCCGGCTCGACACGCTCACCGTGCACGTGGAGCGGCGCGCGGGCGCCGCCGCCGACGAGGCCGAGCGGGCCGGCGCCGCTCTCGTCGAGCAGGTGAAGAACACGATCGGGGTGTCGGTGGCGGTACGGGTGATCGAGCCGGACGGGGTGGAACGCTCGATGGGCAAGATGCGCCGCATCGTCGACCAGCGGCGGGAGTCCTGAGATGAGCGGTGACGGCGGCCGTACCGCGGCGCACGACATGTTCGACGCCGACGTGGCGTCCAAGGGGCTGGGCATCGAGCTCGTCGCGGCCGGCGACGGCGCGGCGGTGGCCCGGATGCGGGTCACCCCGTCGATGCTCAACGGGCACGCGATCGGGCACGGCGGCTTCGTGTTCCTGCTCGCCGACACCGCGTTCGCGCTGGCGTGCAACAGCCACGGCCCGGCCACTGTGGCGGCCGGCGGCGAGATCAGCTTCCTGCGCCCGGTACGCGAGGGCGACCTGCTGGAGGCGTACGCCACCGAGCGGGTCCGGCAGGGCCGCAGCGGCATCTACGACGTGACGGTACGGCGCGGCGACGAGGTGGTGGCCGAGTTCCGGGGCCGCAGCCGCACCATCGCCCGCGACTGATCCGTCCGGCCCGCCCGACCGACCTGCCCGCCGAGTGACGTCCGGGCCGGAGTGGCCCCGTGCCCGCTCCGACCCGGACGTCATGCCGCCAGCCCGAGCGCGTGCCCGCCGGGCTCGGTTCTTCGCCGGTTCCGGCCCACCCGCCAGGGCGGACCGATCCGCCGTTCCCGCCCCGCCGTGACCACTGGTGACGGGTCGGGCCAGGCTGCGACTACGGACGACGGGCTGCTCCGCTGCCCGGGCCACGCCGTGACACCCGGGACGATCCGTGTCGCGGCGGCCGCCGGTCCGGCACGCACCGGCTGGCCCGCCCGTCCGGGCTCCGCCGGGAGCGCGCCGGCCCGGCCCGGCTGCCCGGGCACCGTGTCGCAGGCATCGGTCCGGTCCGGCGGGACGGGCGCCGGTCGGGCCCCTCCACCCGACCGGCGCGACCGTCCCGCCCCGAGCGGGCAGACCTCCCGCTCGCCGGCGCCCCGGGACGGGACGCCGGTCGCCGCTCCCGGCACACGGCCGGCAGCGGTGTCCTTCGCGGCACGCAGGCGGCGGGCGAAGTCCGCCCGTACCGCACGGGAAAGCCGCAGCGCGGCCACCCGCGCCACCAGCGCGTCGACCGCCCAGCGGCCCGCCGCGACCGGGTGGAGAAGCCGCGCCGCGGCCAGCGCCCGCAGCACCGGCTCGGCCCGGCCGGCGGGCCAGCCGAGCATCGCCTCCACCGCGGCGGCCCCGGCCGGACCGCCGGAAGCGGCAGCGGCCAGCAGCACGGCCCGGTGCGTACCGTCGAGCCGGTCCAGCCGGGCGTCCACCAGGCGGCGCGCGGCGGCGGGTACGCCGGACGGTTCCGCGCCCGCGTACGCCGCCGCGACCGCCGGGTTGCCGCCGACCAGCGTCACCAGCCG
>NZ_JBXUOV010000218.1:0-8576 GCF_057196585.1 Micromonospora sp. ATLC20 | reverse complement strand
ACGCCGAGGCGCCGATCTTCGAGCTGGCCGACTACGGCGTGGTCGGCGACCTGTTCAAGGTCGTCCCGCAGGCCGCCGAGGAGATCCGCAAGCGCAAGTGAGCGTCGCGTGAAAGAAGGCCGCCGCCCGGTGCACCGGGCGGCGGCCTTTTCTCGTAGGGAGCTGATCGGCGGGCCGGGGAGCTGAGCCGGCCCGCCGATCAGCCCGTCAGGGTGCCCCTCAGCAGGCTGTCGCCGGAGTGGGCGGGCTTGTTGTCGTACTGCTCCGCGCTGACGTCGACCACGGTGTAGGTACGCAGGTCGACGTTCGGGGGGATCGGCAGGAGCGCGTCCCCTGATCCGTTGCTCAGCGTACCCACGGAGAACATCTTCATCGTGTTCGGATCGATCAGCCAGACCTCGTAGTACCCCGGAACGCTCGGGAGATTCGCCACGTGCAGATGCAACCGGTTGTCACCGAGCACCCGGGCGTCGCCGGAGGCGTCCTTCGGCGTCGCACCGAACGCGGCGAGCGGCGCGCTGGCCACCACCGACGGCTGCGGATCGGCCGGCTCGCCGCCGCCACCGCCGAGCACCGCGGCCGTACCGGCCACGCCGATCACCGCGGCGGCGGTGGCGGTGACCGCCGTGGTCGCCCACCCCGGCCAGCGCCGGCTCCGCCGCGGACGACGTGCCACGACGGGTACGGCGGCCGGCTCCACCGGGTCGGCCGGGCGCGGCAGGCGCCGATCGGTCAACGCCGGCAGCTCCTCGGCGGCCCGGATCTCGGCCACGATGCCCTGCCAGATGTGCTCCGGCGGGTCGGGCAGCTCGGCCAGGCCCTGGGTGCCCGCGCCGAGCCCGGCGACGTGCTGGAGCGACTCCATCTCGCCCCGGCAGTGGTCGCAGGTGTCCAGATGGGTGGCCTCGCCGTCAGCCGCCTCGCTCTCACCGAGCGCCAGAAAGACCAGCCGGTCGTGGTCCAGGTGCTGCACCGTCCACCTCCCATCTGCGTTTCAGGCTCTGCATGCCGCGTCTGATGTGACTCTTGACGGTGCCGAGCGGCACTCCGGTCACCGCCGCGATCTGCTGGTGTGTCAGGTCGTCGTAGAACGCCAGCTCCAGCATCCGGCGCTGCTCGTCGGGGAGCCGGGCCAGCTCGTCGGCGACCACCAGCCGGTCGACCACCGTGTCCGGGTCGGGGCCGGTGGAGACCGGCTCCGGCAGTTGCTTCACCGTCTCGACCACCCGGGTCTCCCGGGCCGAGGCCCGGATCCGGTCGACCACCTTGCGCCGCCCGATTCCGAGCAGCCAGCCGACCAGTGAGCCTTTCGCCGGGTCGAACGTCTCCCGGCCGAGCCAGGCGGCGACGAACGTCGCCTGGGTCACGTCCTCGGCGTCACTGCGGTTCACAAGCGTCGTGGTGGCCAGGTGCAGCACCACTCGCCCGTACCTGTCGTACGCCTCTCGCAGGGCCGCCTCGTCGCCGTCGCGGAACCGGGTGGCGAGGTCGTCCTCGCCCGGCGGTTCGGGGCCCTGCCTGGCCGCCGTCACCGGGCGGCTCGCCTTCCGTGGGGCATGCCCGACTGTAACTCCCACAGCCCTCGCCCCACTCTCCCGGTGTGTCGGTCACGACCCTCGTCACCTCTCCTTCGTCGCCGGAGGGTCCGGCGGATGCGCCCGGAGACGGGAAAAAGAAATCGGATCCGGGCGCATCCGGGGGAGACGGAGCCGGCGTAACCCGTTCTGCAAGCCAGGCCTGACGAATCAGCACCAACCACCAGGAGGCAGACAATGCAGTACGCGATGTTCCGTCGGGTCGCCGCGGGCGGCGCGGTGGCCGCCCTCACCTTCGCCGGCGTCGGCGCCGCCACCATGAGCCCGGCCTACGCCGCCTCGTCGAAGGTCTCCGTGGTCCACGGCATCCCGGACACCCCGGTCGACGTGTACGTCAACGGCGAGAAGACGCTGAACAACTTCAAGCCCGGCGACGTGGCCGGCCCGCTCACCCTGCCCGAGGGGGAGTACGACATCGCCCTGACCAAGCCGGGCGAGGCGGTCGACAAGGCGATCCTGAAGGTGGACGACGCGAAGGTGCCGGGCGGGGCGAACATCAGCCTCGCCGCCCACCTGAGCGCCGCCGGCGAGCCGCAGATCACCCCGTTCGTCAACGACGTGTCCAAGGTGGGCGCCGGCAAGGCCCGGCTGATCGTCCGGCACACCGCCGCCGCCCCGGCCGTCGACGTGCGGGCCGGCGGCAAGCCGGTCTTCGAGGGCCTGACCAACCCGAAGGAGGCGAAGGCGGACGTGGCCGCCGGCTCGGTCAAGGCGGACGTGGTGCTCGCCGGCACCGACACCGTCGCCATCGGCCCGGCCGACCTGAACCTGAAGGAGGGCACCGCCACCATCGTCTACGCGATCGGCTCGGCCGAGGCGAAGAACCTGAGCGTGGTCGCCCAGACCATCAACGGCCTGCACTCGGCGCCGGGCGGCGTGCCCAGCGGCACCGGCGGCCAGGCCGGCACCGGCGTGGACACCTGGTGGTACGTGCTGGCCGGGGCCGGCGTGCTGCTCCTGGTCGGCGGCGGGGCGCGGGTGGCGGCAACCGCCCGGGCCGGTCGCCGGTGACGGTGCGCAACCGCGGGGCGCTGGCGGCGATGGCCGCCGGCGCCGCCGCGCTCATCCTGGCGACAGTGGTGGCGTGCGGATCCGAGCCCGCCGAGGACGTCGGCGGCGACGAGGTGACGGCCCTGGCCAGCGCCACGCCCACGCCGACACCGGCGGCGACCGGCGGCGGTTCGGTCCCGGTGAACCCGGGGACGCTGCCGGCCGGCAGCGAGATCGTGCCGCCGGTGAAGCTGAGCATCCCGCCGATCCGGGTCACCGCCACCGTGAACCCGGTGGGCGTCAACGAGCGCACCGACGAGTTCGAGGTGCCGCCCAGCGTGGACCAGGTCGGCTGGTACCGCTACGGCCCCGGCCTGGAGGCCGGCGCCGGCTCGGTGGTGATCGCCGGGCACGTGGACAGCGCCGAGCAGGGCAAGGGGGCGTTCTTCCGGCTGCGTGAGCTGGGCCAGGGGGACGAGCTGACCGCCACCGGCTCGGACGGCCGCGAGCGCGCCTACCGGGTGGTGGCCCGGGAGGAGTACCGGAAGTCGAAGATCCCGCTGGAGCGGTACTTCGCCCGCGACGGGAAGCCCCGTCTCACGCTGATCACCTGCGGCGGGCCGTTCGACGCGAAGACCCGCAGCTACCGGGACAACATCGTGATCACAGCCGTTCCCGCGTGATCACGGGCGTTCCGCGTGAGCGGCCGGACCGCCCCGGGTGGGACGGGGCGGTCCGGCCCCCGGCGCCGGGTACGCAGGCCGTTAGGCTGAACCGTGATGGCATACCTTGATCACGCGGCGACGACCCCGATGCTGGACGAGGCACTCGAGGCGTACGTCGCCGTCGCCCGCGAGGTGGGCAACGCGTCGTCGTTGCACGCGGCGGGTCGCCGGGCCCGGCGACGGGTGGAGGAGTCCCGCGAGCGGGTGGCCGCCGCGCTCGGTGCCCGCCCCTCCGAGGTGATCTTCACCGGCGGCGGCACGGAGAGCGACAACCTCGCCGTGAAGGGCGTCTTCTGGGCCCGCCGCGACGCCCGGGCCGAGCGGGTCCGGGTCGTCTCCAGCGCAGTCGAGCACCATGCCGTGCTCGACGCGGTGGACTGGCTGGTCGAGCACGAAAGCGCGGAGGCCGGCTGGCTCCCGGTCGACGCGGCCGGGCGGCTCGACCCGGAACGCCTGCGCGCCGAGCTGGCCGAGCACGGCGAGCGCGTCGCGGTGGTCACCGCCATGTGGGCGAACAACGAGGTGGGCACCGTCCAGCCGGTGGCCGAGCTGGCCGCCGTCGCCGCCGAGCACGGGGTGCCGTTCCACACCGACGCCATCCAGGCGGTCGGGCAGGTACCTGTCGACTTCGCCGCCAGCGGCGTGTCGGCGCTCACCGTGACCGGGCACAAGCTCGGCGGCCCGACCGGCGTGGGCGCGCTGCTGCTGGCCCGCGACGTCCCGGCCACCCCGCTGCTGCACGGCGGCGGCCAGGAACGCGACGTGCGCTCCGGGACGCTCGACACCGCGGGCATCGTCGCGTTCGCGGTCGCCGTCGAGGCCGCGGTGAAGGGCCAGCAGGAGTACGCGGCCCGCGTCGCCGCGCTCCGCGACGAGCTGGTCGAGCGGGTCCGGCAGGCCGTCCCCGAGGTGATCTTCAACGGTGACCCGGCCGACCGGCTCCCCGGCAACGCGCACTTCTCCTTCCCCGGCTGCGAGGGGGACGCGCTGCTGCTGCTCCTGGACGCCCAGGGCATCGCCTGCTCGACCGGGTCGGCCTGCTCGGCCGGCGTGGCCCAGCCCTCGCACGTCCTGCTGGCGATGGGCGCCGACGACGACCGGGCCCGGTCCTCGCTGCGCTTCACGCTCGGCCACACGAGCACCGGCGCGGACGTGGACGCGCTGATCGCCGCGCTCCCGGCGGCGGTGGAGCGGGCCCGCCGCGCGGCCGCCCTCCGTACGCCCCGCTGACCCGGATACCCTCGGTGAGGACGAGGGGAGTGGGCCGGTGAGGGTTCTGGCGGCGATGTCGGGCGGGGTGGACTCCGCCGTCGCGGCGGCGCGGGCGGTGGAGGCCGGGCACGACGTGACGGGCGTGCACCTGGCGCTGGCCCGTAACCCGCAGACGTACCGCACCGGTGCTCGCGGCTGCTGCACGCTGGAGGACTCCCGGGACGCCCGGCGCGCCGCCGACGTGCTCGGCATCCCGTTCTACGTGTGGGACATGGCCGACCGGTTCCACGACGACGTGGTGGACGACTTCGTGGCCGAGTACGCCGCCGGGCGTACCCCGAATCCCTGCCTGCGCTGCAACGAGAAGATCAAGTTCGCGGCGGTGCTGGACCGGGCCGTGGCCCTGGGCTTCGACGCGGTGGTGACCGGCCACCACGCCCGGCTCGGCGCCGACGGCCTGCTGCGGCGCAGCGTTGACGCGGCCAAGGACCAGTCGTACGTGCTGGCGGTGCTGACCCGCGCGCAGCTCGACCGGTCGATCTTCCCGCTCGGTGACTCGACGAAGGCCGAGGTGCGCGCGGAGGCCGCCCGGCGCGGCCTCGCCGTGGCCGACAAGCCGGACTCGCACGACATCTGCTTCATCGCCGACGGCGACACCCGCGGCTTCCTCGCCGAGCGGCTCGGCGAGGCGCCGGGCCAGGTGGTGGACGCGCTCACCGGCGCGGTGGTGGGCAGCCACAGCGGCGCCTACCAGTACACCGTCGGGCAGCGGCGCGGCCTGCACCTGGACCGTCCGGCGCCGGACGGCCGGCCCCGCTACGTGCTGTCCATCACCCCGACCACGAACACGGTGACAGTAGGCCCGGCCGAGGCGCTGGAGGTCTCCGACGTCCGCGCGACCCGCCCGGTGTGGACCGGCGGGCCGCGCCCGGACGGGCCGGTCGAGTGTGAGGTGCAGCTGCGGGCGCACGGCGACGTGGTGCCGGCCGCCGTCGAGGTGGACGCCGACGGCCTGCGCGCGTCGCTGCGCCGCCCGGTCCGGGGTGTCGCCGCCGGCCAGGCGATCGTGGCCTACCGGCCGGACCCGGCCGGCGACGTGGTCCTCGGCTCCGCCACCATCACCGCCGCCTGACCTCGTACCGGCAGCGGATAGGCTGCGGCCGTGACTGAGCAGGCGTGGCCCTGGCCCACCGGTGCGGCGACCGGCATCGGGTCGCTGCCCGGCACCGACATCGCCGAGGCGCAGCGGATCGTGCTCGGCGAACTGCCCGCCCTGCCGCACCTGCCCGAGCTGCCCGCCCGGGGACCGGGTGCGGACCTGGTCGGCCGCACCGCCGGCCTGCTCGTCGAACTGCCCGTCGAGCTGTACGCGGCCCGCTGGCGGATCGCCCCGCGCCCCGGCCGTGACCTGCGCCGCGCCCGCGACCTGATGGAACGCGACCTGGACCAGCTCGCCGAGCAGGCCGAGGAGTACGCCGGCCCGGTGAAGGTCCAGGCGGCCGGCCCGTTCACCCTGGCCGCCGCGCTGGAGCTGCCGATCGGCGGCCGGATGCTGCGCGACCCGGGCGCGGTACGCGACCTCGCCGGCTCGCTCGGCGAAGGGTTGCGCGGGCACGTCGAGGCGGTCGCCCGGCGGCTGCCCCGCGCCTCGGTGCTGCTCCAGCTCGACGAGCCGTCCCTGCCGACCGTGCTGGCCGGGCGGGTGCCCACCGAGAGCGGCTTCGGCACCCACCGTCCGGTGGAGACCGAGGTGGCGCGGGCGCTGCTGCGCGACGTGATCGAGGCGGCCGGCGTACCGGCGATCGTGCACTGCTGCGCGCCGGACGTACCGCTGGAGCTGATCCGCTCGGCCGGCGCGGTGGGCGTCGCGCTCGACCTGTCGCTGGTCACCGACCTCGACCCGCTCGGCGAGGCGATCGACGCCGGGCTCGGGCTGCTGGCCGGCGCCGCGCCGACGCTGCCGCCGCCGTCCGGCCGGGCGCCGACGTCGGCCCAGGTCGCCGACCGGGTGCGGCGGGTCTGGGACCAGCTCGGCTTCCCCCGCCGCCGGCTGGCCGAGCAGGTGGTGGTCACTCCCGCGTGCGGCCTGGCCGGCGCCACCCCGGCGTACGCCCGCGCGGTGCTCACCGCCTGCCGCGACGCGGGCCGGCGGCTCGCCGAG
Organism: Micromonospora sp. ATLC20; assembly: GCF_057196585.1. NCBI lineage: Bacteria > Bacillati > Actinomycetota > Actinomycetes > Micromonosporales > Micromonosporaceae > Micromonospora > Micromonospora sp. ATLC20. The sequence continues at coordinate 1,893 of NZ_JBXUOV010000218.1, read as the reverse complement.
GACTGACGTTTTTCCGTCGTACCCGCCGGGCACGATGACCGGCATGATTGGACGACTGCGTTCCACGGTGATCGACTGTCCCGATCCGCGCGCGCTCGCCGCCTTCTACTCCGAGCTGCTCGGCCTGCCCGTGGTGGAGGAGAACTCCGACGGCGACGAGTGGGTGGTGCTCGGCGGCCCACCCGGGCATCAGCCGCGGGTGGCCTTGCAACGGGCGCCCGGCCTGCGCACCCCCGACTGGCCCGATCCGGCCCGGCCGCAGCAGTTCCACCTCGACGTGAGCGTCGACGACATCGAGGCGGCCGAAAAGGCGGTGCTGGCGCTCGGCGCACGGCGGCTGCCGGGTGAGGGGGAGGGCTTCCGGGTCTACGCCGACCCGGTCGGCCACCCGTTCTGCCTCTGCTGGGACTGATCTTCCGCGGCTTGCGGGGTGGGGGCATGATCGCCACCGTGACCGCCTCCACCGCCACCGGCCGCGCCGCCGGTTCGCTGTTCGGCCTGGCCTACGGCGACGCCCTGGGCAAGCCGACCGAGTTCCTCACCGTCACCGAGATCGTCCGGCGCTACGGTCCGGGCGGTCCGCGTGAGCTGACCGGTGACCCGGCCCTGGTCACCGACGACACCCAGATGGCGCTCGCCGTGGCGTGGGCGCTGCACGACGCGCCCGCGTACACGGCCGAGGTGGTGGAGCCGCTGCTGCGGCAGCGCTTCGTCGACTGGTCGGTCAGCCCGGAGAACAACCGCGCCCCGGGCATGACCTGCCTGCGGGCCTGCGCCGAGCTGGCCCGGGGTGCCCGCTGGCAGCAGGCCACGGTCGCCGGTTCGAAGGGCTGCGGCGCGAACATGCGCGTCACCCCGGTCGGGCTGCTCGACGTCGACCTGGACACGATGGCCGGGCTGGCCCAGCTCCAGGCCGGCCTGACCCACGGCCACCCGACCGGGCTGGCGGCGAGCGAGCTGACCGCGTACGCGGTGCGTCTGCTGCGCGACGGCGCGGCGCTGCCGGAACTGCCCGGCCTGCTCACCGATCGGGCCCGGGAGCAGCGCACCGTCTACCGGGACGACTGGCTCGGTGACCTGTGGCAGCGGCCCGGCGAGAGCAGCGCGGCCGAGTTCGTCGCCCGGGGCTGGGACGACTGCCTGTACGTGCTCGGCCGGCTGGAGGCGGCGCTGGCCCGCCCGGACGACGGCGGCGACCCGTGCCGACTCACCGGCGAGGGGTGGATCGCCGAGGAGGCGCTCGCCACCGCGCTGCTCTGCGCGCTGCGCCACCGCGACGACCCGGTCGGCGCGCTGGCCCGTGGTGCCACCACGGCCGGTGACTCGGACTCCATCGCCGCGCTGGCCGGCGCGTTCGTCGGCGCCGCGTACGGCACGGCCGCCTGGCCCGCCGGGTGGGCCGGCCGGATCGAGTACGCGGGCCAGCTCACCGCGCTCGCCGCCGCGTTCGACGGGGAGGCGCCGCGCTGAGGTGCGGACGCCGCCGGGGTCAGCCGGTGAGGTGGCCCAGCCGGCGGACGCCACGCCACAGGTCCGGGTCGCAGGTGCCGGCCCGGTCGGCGAACGCGCTCAGCGACACCGGGATCGGCTCGCTCACGTCGAGGTAGCTGTCGTGGTCGGCGCCCGGATCCCAGTCCCGGGTCGGGATCGGCAGGTGGTCGTCCCGGTCCGACTTGTCCTGGCTGGTGATCTTCAGTACCTCGGCGTCCCGGCCGTCGACGCGCAGCACAAGGCAGGGGCGCACCTTCGAACCGGTCCCGTCGGCGTAGGGCACGTCGGCCCACCAGATCTCCCCGGGCCGGGGCTCGTTCCGGTCCGCCCGCCCGGCGCCACGCGGCCTCGGCGGCGTCGCGGTGCGGTCACCCCGCGGCCCGGTGCCGGCCCGCTCACGCC